>NZ_DASYJG010000026.1:0-116199 GCF_035996765.1 Baekduia sp. | reverse complement strand
GAGGCCGACCCGGAGACCGCGGCAGGGCGCGCCGACCTCCTCGCGATACGGCCGCTCCGGCGGTGCCGCGACGTAGGGATCGCCCGGCATCGCGCCCGCCACGACGTCGAGCAACGCGGCCGCGTCGCGCAGCGAGCGAGTGACGGCGAGCTCGAACGCCAAGCCCGCCCACATCTCGCCGACCTCGGGGCCCATCGAGACGCGGCCGCGTGACGGCTTGAGTCCCACCAGACCGCACTCGCTCGCCGGGATGCGGATCGAGCCGCCGCCGTCGCTGGCACCGGCGACCGGGACGATCCCGGCCGCGACGGCCGCCGCCGACCCGCCCGAGGAGCCGCCGGGGGTGCGGTTGAGGTCCCACGGGTTGCGGGCGGCGCCGAACAGGTCCGGCTCGGTGATGCCCTTGGCGCCGAACTCGGGCGTGTTGGTCTTGCCGAACACCACGAGGCCCGCGTCGAGCCAGCGCTGCACGACGGTCGCGTGCTCGGCTGCGGGGACGTGCGCGAGGGCGCCGCAGCCGTAGGACGACGGCACCCCGGCGTACTCCTGACCAAGATCCTTGAGCAGGAACGGGACGCCGGCAAACGGACCGATGAGCGGTTCGCTGAGCCGCGCCTGCGCGTCGGCGTCCATCCAACGGACGATCGCGTTGATGCGCGGGTTGACCTCGCGGGCGCGGGCCTGCGCAGCCTGCACGACCTCCTCCGCGGTGACCTGGCGTTCGGCGATCAGCTGCGCCAGGCCCAGCCCATCGTGAGCGGCGTACTCGGTGCTCTCCATGCGCGCCATCCTGGCGCATCGCCGCCGCCGATGCCGCGGTCAGAGCGCGAAGATCAGCGGCGCCTCGCCGAGCTGCACGGCCCGGTCACGGACGTCACGCAGCCGGCGCAGCTCGGCGTCGGCGGTCGCGACCGAGTGCAGGTCGATGCCGCCGCAACACGGACATCTCGGGACCGAGAGCGGGCTGAGGAGCGTGTGGGCGCCGCAGTCCAGGCATCCGAGCCTGTGAGCGCCCCGATCGGTCTTGATCTGCCAGCTGGCACGAGCCATGGCGGTCTTCCTTGTCCGCGGTTGCCGAAACTGCTGGCTCCAACGCCGGGACCTGGCCGAACTGGCGGCACGTCGCCGGCGCTCAACGGATGATGGAGTCGACGCGCTCCAGGCCGCTGAGAGCTATGCCGTCGCCACGACGCGCGCCGCCTCTTCCAGCCCGAAGAACGCCGCGATGCACACGTGGCTAACCGCCGGCAGCGCTGATGGCAGCTCATGCAGCCGCCGGTCCAACGCATGCCGGCGCAGCACCTCGAAGATCCCGCCCGTGATGATCTGCGACACGAGCTCGGGCCGTGGCGGCACGTGGCCCATGGCGGCAAAGCCTGGGCCGAGGAACTCGCCGAAGACGTCGAGCACGGACTTGTGGCGCGCGGCGGCACGCGGGCTGAGGATCGGCGGTACGAGGATCGACAGCGATGCCAGTGCCGGGGAGGCGGCCAGGAAGTCCAGCAGCACGCCGAGCGAGCGGTGGGCGGCCGCGCCGCAGTCGCCGGGGTCACCCATGAAGGCGTTGGCGACCGCAGAGAAGGTCTGCTCGGCGCCGGTCTGCAGGGCGTCCAGGACGCACTCCTCCTCGGTCTGCCAGTACCCGAACACGGTGTCGTGTGAGACGCCCGTGCGCGCCGGGAGGTCGGTGAGCCGCACCAGCTCGTAGCCGCGCTCATACGCAAGATCAGCGAAGGCCACCAACAACCTTTCGCGCTCGTTGCCCGGGGTGAACGTCGGGCCTTTGACAAATATTTGATGAGACATCGGCGTTTCCGGCCGATCCTACGCCCGGAGACAGGCGCGTGTCCACCTACAGACAGAAATTGGCGCCGAAGAGGCGTGGTTCAGGTGTCGACGGCAGCCGCTGCGGCGAACGGCAGCTGCGCGATCTCCGAGGCCCGCTCGGGGCCGAAGAAGGGCGCGACCGACAGGTAGCTGATCTCCGGCAGCGCGGCCGGCAGCTCGTCGATGCGGTCCTCTGCGACATAGGTCCGCAGCACGCCGAAGACGCCCTCGGCCAGCATTTCGGTGACGACGCGCGGCTCGGCGGGGATCGGATCTTCGGGAGCCACGGTCGGGGAGATCGCGTCGAAGAAGACCGACGCGTAGCGCGCCCGCCGGGCCAGCGCCCGCGGGCCGAGGTGCTCGACCGCCTCGACGGCCAGGTGCAGCATGTCGGGCTCGGCCGACATCTGCGCGAGCATCGCGCCCAGCGCACGGTGCACGGCCAGCGCGCCGTCGCGCGGGGCGGAGGCGAACGCCGCGGCCATCGCGGCGAACGTCCGGTCGGTCCACGCGTCCAGCGCCTGCAGCGCGCAGTCGGCGGGCGTGTCGAAGTACTCGCCGACGACGGCCGCGTCGACCTTGGCCCGACGGGCGGCCTGCTTGAGCGTCGTCGCCGCATAGCCCTGCTCGGCGACGAGCGCGGCGAACGCCGCAGCGACCCGCTGGCCGTCGTTGACGGGCTCGGGGACCGGGACGATCACCGGGACCGGCGCCAGGCCGGAGATGTGCAGGGCCTCGGCGTCGCCGACCGCGGGCGCCAGCACCGCGTAGGTGAGATGTGGTGCAAGTTGCTGGACATCGGCGGCGTGGCCGTCGGCGACCCAGGAAGCCACCAGCCCCGCGATCCCGCCGGCGATCGCGTAGGACACCAACTCGGAGACCTCGTGGTCCCCCGGGCGGCCACGGCCGAAGAGATCGCCGAACGCGTAGTACGCGTTGTCGACCTTCTCCACTGCCTCGCGCCCGATCGTCAACATGTCGCTGAACCCGAAGCGCGCGAGGTCGGGCTCCTTGGCAACGTAACCAACCCAGGCCCGCACACCCTCGCGCACCGCGGCGGGCCAGCTCTTCTGCGAGGAAGCGGCCGCCCACGTGCGGGCAAAAAGCTTGCCGAAGGCCAGGTCGTAGACCGCGGTGAAGGCCTCGTGCTTGGAGGAGAAGTGCTGGTAGAAGGTCCGGATCGAGATCTGCGCCTCGGTCGCGATCGCCGGGATGCCGATGTCGGCGTAGCCCTCGCGGGCGGCCAGCGCGGTGACGGCGCGCAGGATCCGGTCACGCTGATGGGGGACGACGAACTGGCGCGGCAGGCGCTGGACGTTGCGTGGGAGACCGCGTGTGCGGGGCGCCCCGTCGGCCAGCGGCGTCGGCCGGCCGGGCTTGGGCAGCGGGAGCGGCGTGGCGGTCAGGTAGGTCGCCGCCCAGGCCGCGAGCTCGTCGCTGGCCTTGACGAGGCTGCGCGCCTTGCCCGCGCGCACGCGCCGTTCGAAGGCCTGCAGGCTGCCGGCGGCGACGACCCAGAGCGATGCCTCGGAGAGGCCGGCGGGCGCGGGGAGGTCCGACAGCGCCTCGGCCAGCAGCACGCGCAGCCGCGTGACGAGGCCGCGCCGGTAGGCCGGCCCCGCGGCGCCTGCCGCGAAGACGTCGATGAGCACCAGGTGCGCGTGGGCGGGTCGCGCAGCAGCCTGCTGGGCCAGCGGCTTGAGGACGGCGGCGACCGCGGCGGTGACGTCAGCGGGGGGAGGGTTGCTGCGCCGTGCGGCGGCGACCGCGTCGCACGCATCGCGCACGATCGCGTCGCAGGTGCCGAGCAGCAGTTCGAGCTTGCCGGGGTACTGGGCGTAGAGGTCGCGCGGCGCGACCCGCGCGCTCGCGCAGATGTCACGGATGCTCGTGTCCTGCAGACCGCGCTCGGCGACCAATGCCACGAACGCGTCCTGGATGCGCTGACGATGCAGCCGCGCGCGATCCTCGGGATCCAGCGCGGACGGGCCGCGGGGGAGACGCTGCTCGGTTGGGCGAGGCTCGGACGCCATCTAGAGAAGACCATACGGATGCGCCAAAGCAAACGGTATGTGTGTTGGTGCGATTGGCAGCTTTCGGAATCGGTCTTTACCCCATCAGGTTGACCTGAGGTCTAGGGTGCTCCCCGCGTGTCGGCGAGGCCCCCAGGAGCTGCGATGGCGCCGCTTCCCCGCGGACGCGGCGGGCTGCCGCCGCAGGCCAGCGCGTTCCTGCAGCGGGCGCGGATGCTGGACGCGACGGCGCGCGTGGTGGCGCGGGACGGCTATGCGGCCGCGACGGTCAGTGCCATCCAGGCGCGAGCCGGCGTCTCGCGACGCACCTTCTATGACGCCTTCTCCAACAAGGAGGCCGCGGTCATCGCGGCGCTTGACCTGGCCGCGCGCTACGCGCTGCCGCAGATCCTTGCTGCGGAGGCGGGGCAGCGCGGGTGGGCGGCGGGCGTCGACGCGGGGCTGTCGACGTATCTGCACCTGCTCGATCGTGACCGCGCCTGGGCGGCGCTCTGCCTCGTCGCCGTGCCCGCCGCGGGGGAGGCGGCGCTGGCCCATCGGGACCGGCTGTGGGCGCCGGTGGTGGCACGGTTGGCACCGAGCGCAGGGACCCGTCCGGCGGCGGCCGGGGCGCTGGCCGCGCTCGACAGCGCGCTGCGGGCGGGGCTGGCAGAGCCGCAAAAGCCCTTGATGGCGCTGCGTCCGGAGGCCCTGGAGCTGGTGATCGGCCCGGTGCGGGGCGCTGCGGCGGCGCGGCGCCAGGCGGCGCGCCTGCCGGTCGCGGTCCAGGTGCGGGAGACCGACGCCGGCGAGGTCCGCGCGCTGTTGACGGGTTCGGTCGGCGGCGACGCGTCTGCCGCCGGCGACACCGAACGCCAGGCGGCCATGCGTGCCAGCCTCGGCCGTGCGTTGCGCGACGGCGACGGTCCCGCGCTGTTGCAGGCCGTCGTCGGCTGGCAGGAGCAGCGCGCTGCTGGCGAGCCGGTCGACGAGGCGCTCCGTCGCCGCGCGCTCGAGGGCCTCCGGAACGCTTGGTCCTGCGGGCTGCCGCTGACCGACGTGGCGGCCGGGCCGCCTGGCGCGTGGCTGCCGCGCTCGGCGCGCGACCGCATCCTGGCCTGGCTGACCGAGCACCCCGACGCCACGGCCACCGAGATCGCCGCCGGCGTGGGCATCGGCCATCACTCGACCGTCCACCGCGCGCTGGCGCAACTCGCGTGCGCCGGTGCGGTGCAGCGGCGCCCAGGTCCCGGCCGAGCCGCGCTCTGGCGAACGGCAAATCTGACTAAGAATTTTTGACTTACCTCTGTTCTTGACATTCGTAGACCCGACCATCTACGGTGAGGCAACGTCAAGCCGGAAACGGCGGCGTACCTCCAAGCGTCATCACCGGCGCGCGGGACACGACCGAAGGACACCATCGTGGGCCGATCCAACCCCGACGCGGCGGGCGCCGCGTCGACGCCATGCTGGGCGCGCCGCCGCGCGCTCGACCCCCGCACGGCGGGGTGCCGGCGATGAGCGGCGCGCAGGCCAACCGGCCGCGGCTGACGGTCGTCGAGGCAGGAGACGAACCCACCCACCCCACGGTCCGGCGCGCCTCGCGCGCGGCGCAGCCGCAGCTCCAGCGTGCCCGGCTCATCGCCTCGATGACCGCGCTCTCGCGCGAGCGCGACTGGCACGGCCTCTCGGTCGACCGCATCTGCGAGCACGCCGCGATGTCGCGGCGCACCTTCTACGACCACTTCACCGACGCCGAGGACTGCTTTGCCAGCGCGATCGAGGAGGCGCTGGGGAGCCTCTGGGACGAGGTCGCCGAGCAGGTCGACGCGGCCGGCGACGAGTGGGCCGCGCAGGTCACGGTCGCGATCGTCACCTTTCTCGCCGCGCTCGAGCTCGACCGACCGCGCGCGTGGATGGCGATCATGGAGCCGCTGTACGGCAACGGCCGCGCTCGCGCCGCTCGGCAAGTTGTCGTCGATCGCTTCGTCGCGTTGCTGGAGCGCGGCCCGGCCGACGAGCACGGCGACCGCGTCCCGGCCAACACCGCCGCGGGGACGATCGGCGGCCTCTGGGAGTTGGCCCTGCAGTACGTCTCCGGTGGTGACGACGCCGTCGGGCTCGACGAGGCGGCCGGCTCGGCGATCTTCCTCGCGCTGTCGCCGTTCGTCGGGCGCCACGAGGCCATGCGCCACGCCTTCGGCTCGCGCAAGCCGTCGGAGGTCGTGACCGAGGCGCGGGAGCGCGGGGCCGACAACGCTGTGTCAGACGTCGACGCCGAGGTCACGGCAACGGCGCTCCGCCTCACCGAGCTGGCGGCCGCGGCCCTGCGCCACATCGCCGCGCATCCGGGCTGTGGCAACGTTGACGTCGCCGATGCCGTGGGCGTCACCCACGAGAGCCAGATGAGCCGGCTGCTGCGCAGGCTGGCTGATGACGGGCTGGCGGAGAGTCGCCGAGAGGGGCGCAGCCACGCGTGGGGCTTGACAGAGCGCGGCGCCGCAGTGGCGGCGCGGCTGGCCGCTGAGGAGCGGCGCGCGGATCGGACCTAGGCGCTGGCGCTCTCGGCGCGCGCGAGGCGGCGCCGTTCCTTCTTCAAGATCTCCTGCGCGATCTCGCTGCCGACGTAGGGCTGCAGCAATGCGAAGACGAGATCCGGGAGCAGTCCCGGCAGCTCGGCGTATCTCCCCGCAAGCGCGCGCGAGTAAATGACCTCGTAGATCCCGCCGACCAGCGTCTCGGCGATGATCGGCGCCGGCCGCTTGGTCTTCGGCAGCTCGCCCGCGGCGGCTTGGTCGATCAGCGAGGCCATGGCGCTCATGATCGTGTTGCGCCGGGCGATCGCCTGCGGGCCCGCGGCGAGGACCTCGACGATGCACATGTCGGCGAAGGTCGGCTCCGACGCGATGAACTCCAGCAGCGCGCGGAGACACTCGCGAGCGCGGTCGACGAGGCCGTCGGCCGCGTCGTAGGCCTCCTGCACCCGGGCGAGCAACTGCGCCGAGACCTCGTCATAGGCGGCCAGAAACGCGTCTTCCTTGCCCCGGTAGTTGTCGTAGAACGTTCGGCGCGAGACACCGGACGTCACCACGATGTCCTCGACGCTCATCGCGACGTAGCCCGAGGAGCTGCAGACGTCGGCGACCGCGGCCAGGATTCGCTGACGCTGGTTGGTGACGACGAACTGCCGCGGCAAGCCGTGGCGGCCGGCCGGCAGCTGGTAAGGCTCGCGCGCGCGCTTCTTCTTGTTCTCGGCCACAGGGGAAACATAGCTGTACCGGAGGCTGTTGTCTGCGTCTCTTGGCACAGATCTATGTACGAATCTGGTGAAGCTCTCTGGCCGAATTGGTTGGGGCCCTGCGGAACGGGAGTCGAGCCGCGAACGGTGTCCCGTTTTTGATCCGGTCTTTATGTAGGGATGAGGTTGTGTCTAGACGCCAGCAGGAGCCGGGGGATACGCTCCGCTGCTCATGCGCGTCCGCCCGTCGTTCTTCGTCCTGGCCGCGCTCGCGGTCGCCACCGCGGCCGGCTGCGGCTCATCCTCGGATTCCGGGAAGACCGCGACGGCTGGGCGGGTGGGCACGGGGACCACGGTTGCCACCACGCCCGACGGCAAGCCGACCACCTCGCCGGTGTCGGTGCTGGGCTCCAGCGTGGATGTCAAGGCCGGTCAGGTCGATGTCGCGCTGCGGCTGCGCCAGCCCGCAGACACCGACCCGCCGATCGCCAAGACGGCGCAGCTCAGGCTGCCCAAGGGGATCGACTGGAAGGGTGGGGACACGGTGTCCTGCGACGAGGCGACGCTCAAGCGCGGCCTCGACGCCTGCCCGCCCGGCGCGGTCATCGGCAGCGGCGAGGCCGTCGGTCTGACCGACCAGGCCAAGACGGTCGGGGTGATCAACGTCGTCAACGGCGGTGAGGACGACGTCTACCTCTCGACCACCGTCAGTCATCCGGCCTACGTGAAGACCGTCGTGCCCGGGAAGATCTCGAAGACCGATGACGGCCTGAAGCTCGATTTCACCTTCCCGCCGGATCTGCAGACGATCGCCGGCGTCCCGGTCGGGCTTCAGTCGCTGCGGCTCACGATCAAGCGCGGACCGTCGATGGTGGTCCCGGATTGTCCGGACAACGGCTGGGACTACGACGCGCGGGTGGGCTTCGACGACGGGACGCAGGTCGAGCACGAGGGCAAGGCGACCTGCAGCAGCTGATTGACCAACCCTCGTAAGTGGTACACGGCGACCCAAGTGGGGCGCCGTCACGGTGTGGCACCCCTGCCGACATTAGGACACACGGACGTACCCCAAAGCGCTACGCTGCTCGGCAGTTATGACCCGCGCTGCGAACCTTCCTGTTTCGCCGGTCTCTGCAGGCCGGCACGGTTTCCCGGACGTCTACGTGCGCTACATGCAGCGCACGCGGATCTTCGACACTGCCTGCAAGGTCGTCACCGACCGCGGTCTGCTGGAGGCCAGCTTTGACCACATCCAGCAGCCGACCGGCGTCACCAAAGGTCGTGTCTATGACCTTTACCAGACGCGTGACAACCTGGTGGTCGACGCGATGGCACACGCCCTCACGTTCGCCCAGATGCGTGTCTGCGCGGCGTTCGACCGTGCGCCCACGCCTGCGGAGGGCCTCGACGCCGCGGTCTGGTCGCTGCTGGACGTCGCCTCCAACGCCCCGCAGTGGACGCGGTTCGCGCTGCTGGAGGCGACTGCGGTCGGACCTGACGCTTGGGATCGCCGCGATCGCGCCCTGGCACCGGTGCGCGACCGCCTCAAGCGCCTCATGCCGGCCGACCGCCCTAAGGACGCGCCGCAGTGGAGCGTTGAGGCCGTCTTCGCGGCGCTCCGCCCCCAGCTCGTGGGCGAGGCGATCCTGAAGCCGACCCCGCGCCTGCATCGCGATCTCGTCAACCTCGTCCGCACGATGTGCGGCATGCCGCGGGCCACCGCGACGGTCAAGCGCCCGCCGCGCGACCGTCGCAGCACCGGGATGGTCGGCCGCGTCACCGAGGCCTTCTTCGCGCTCAACGGCGACAAGCACGGCGTCGACGCCCTGCGCGCCGAGCTCGACGTCGCCATCGAGCGGCGCCACGGCCCCGCGCTCTCGCACGCTGTGCGCTGCCTCGTCGCGCGCGACGACGAGCACGACAAGCGCTTGGCCGGTTTGCGCAAGCCGATCCTCGAAGCGCTGCCCGATGGCTGGATCTTCGGCACGCCGCTGCGGTATCCGGGCCCGAGGCCTTACAGCCTCAACTCCAGCCGCCTCCGCGTGCTGGAGGTCGTGCGCGAGACGCCTGACGCCGACGAGGACGCCGTGCGCGGCGCTATTCGCCTGACCGCTCAGACCTGCCGGCGGACACTGCGGGACCTCAACGAGCTGCAGTTGCTCCACCAGCAGCGCGGCGACCGCTGGCGCGTGACCGTCCACGGCCAGGCGCTGCTCGAGGGCGACGCCACGCTCACGGCCTGATCAGACATGTTGACGTTTGCCAAACCACCAGCGTTCCTCTAGCGTCGGCTGCAACTATGCGCTCCCTCGCTCGTCGTCCCCTCCTTCTCACGGCCCTCGTCGCCGTTGCCGCCCTGGTCACAGCGGCCCTCGCCTTCGGCCAGGATCTGGTCCCGATCAAGATCACGTCGGTCACCAAGGTGACGCCCAACAAGGCGGGCACGCCGAAGCATCCGCAGGGGATCAACATCGACGTCAAGACGAAGATCGACACCCCGCGCGACTACGACCCGCCGCTGGCCCAGACCGTCGACGTGTGGATCTCCAAGGGCGGCAACTACAACGGCGGCAAGTACCCCACCTGCTCGCCGCAGACGATGGAGCGTCGCGGCATCAAGGCCTGCCCCCCGAAGTCGATCATGGGCCACGGCACCGGCGTAGCCGACGCTGACGGCGTCGCCTCGATCCCGGACATCACCGTCGTCAACGGTGGCCCCACCAGCGTCTCCTTCTACACCGTGCTGAAGAACCCCGCGCGCGTGCAGAAGGCCGTCACGGCGACCATCGCCAAGCTCCACAGTGGCCCCTGGGGCTACAAGGTCCATGCCTCGATCCCGCGCAGCCTGCAGATCGTCGCCGGCATCCCGCTGCGGGTCGAGAGCCTGCACGTCAACGCCGGCTACAAGTCCTACGCCCGCGACTGGATCGTTACCACCATGTGCCCCTCGGGCCACAAGTGGAAGTACCACGTCGAGGTCCACTACGAGACGGGTCAGATCGCGAAGTTCGACGGCGCCGTGACCTGCCGCAGCTAGATCACGATGCATGGACGACGACGGGCGCTGGCCGTTCTCGCGGTCTGGGCGGCGCTCGTCGCCGTCGCGGCGCCGCTGGCGGTCGGTGGCTCTGACCACCTGACGGGCGGGGGCTTCGAGGTCCCCGGCTCAGGCTCTGCCCGGACCGAGGCCGCGCTGCAGCGTGGCGTCTCCGGCGACCTGCGCGGGACGATGCTGGGCGCGGTGCTCGTCGCACCGCGTGGCGCGCCCCGTGCGGACTATGTGGCCGCGCTGGACGCGCTGCAGCGCGCGGTACGGGCGACGCCCGAGGTCAAGCTGGTGCCGGAGACCAAGGAAGCCGCGCTGTACTACGCCAAGCAGCAGCCCGGCCGGCCGGTGATCGTCCCCTTCGTCACCGGGGTCGACGAGTTCCACGCCCCCGACGTCGGCAAGGAGCTGCGGCGCCACCTCGGCCTGGAGGACGGGCGCCACTACGGCCAGGTCCAGGTGCACCTCATCGGCCAGGGCGCGCTGTGGGCGGGGATGGTGGACCTGACCAAGAAGGACCTCGCCAGCGCCGAGCGCGTGGGCTTTCCGGTCATCCTGGTGATCCTGCTGGTCGTCTTCGGCTCGCTGACCGCCGCGGCGCTGCCGCTGATCATGGGCGGCGTGGCGGTGCTCATCACCGGTGGGATCATCGAGCTGCTCGCTCGGCACACGCTGATGAGCTTCTACACGCCGAACATGGCGTCGATGATCGGGTTGGGCGTCGCGGTCGACTACTCGCTGTTCGTCGTCGTCCGCTACCGGGAGGAGCTCCGCGACGGCGCCACGCTGGAGGAGGCGCGCCGCACCGCGATGCGCACGTCGGGCATCGCCGTCGCCTTCAGCGGCGTGGCGGTCGTCATCGCGCTCGCCGGCCTGCTGCTCGTCCCGACCGCGGCCATCCGCTCGATGGCCGCCGGCGCGATCATCGTCGTGCTCGTCTCGATGCTCGCCTGCGCGACGTTGCTGCCGGCGCTGCTGACGGTCGCGGGCAGGCGCATCAAGCCCGGAAAGCCAAGCGGCCGCCGGTTCGGGGCCTGGGCGCACAGGGTCACCGCGCGCCCCGCTGTCTGGCTCGCCGCCGCGCTGGCGCTGCTGATCCTCCTGGCGGTGCCCGTGACCGCGCTGCACACCGGCGACGGCGTGCTGCGCCAGTTCCCCAAGGGCTCGGAGGTTCGCAAGGGTTTCGAGGCGGCGATCACCACCAGCCGCGGGCCGGGAGACGGCGCGCCGCTGAAGATCCTGACGCCGCCGCCGACGCTCGACGCCGCCGTCAAGCTGCTGCGCGCCGACCCCGAGGTCGTCCACACGGGCGTGCGGACCCGAACCACGGACAAGCGCTACATCCTCATCATCGTCACCCCGCGTCACGACGCCGACGCGCCGGTCTCCAAGCAGTTGATCCACCGGCTTCGGCGCGACCTGCCGCACGGAACGCTGGTTGGCGGCAACACGGCCGCGCAAGTCGACTTCAACCACGCGATCACGGGGTCGCTGTGGAAGATCGCGGCCTGGGTCCTGATCGCGACGTTCGTGCTGCTGCTGGTCATGCTGCGGTCGGTCCCGCTCGCGCTGCAGGCCGTCGTGGCCAACGTGCTCAGCGTCGCGGCCAGCTACGGCGTCCTGACCGCCGTCTTCGTCTGGGGCTGGCCGGACGGTGTGCTGGGCTTCGACGCGCCAGGTTATCTGGATACGGTCACGATTCCGATCGTCCTGGCGGTCGTCTTCGGGCTCTCGATGGATTACGAAGTGTTCTTGCTTAGCCGCATCCGCGAGCGGCGTCTGCAGGGCCGCTCGACCCGCGAGGCGGTGCAGGACGGCCTGGCCTCCAGCGGCTCCACGATCAGCGGCGCTGCGCTGATCATGGTCGCCGTCTTCGGGAGCTTTGCCCTTACGGGCGTGCCGGTGATTCAGGAGGTTGGCCTCGGCGCCGCCGTGGCTATCGCGGTCGATGCGACCATCGTGCGACTGGTGTTGGTGCCTGCGGCGATCGCGCTGCTCGGCGACCGCGCCTGGTCGACCAGGCCTCACGGTGGTCGGACGCGCGTCCCGGAGATCGTCCACTGAAAGACCCTCCAGCGGTTGAGAGGCTTGAGAAACAAATCGGCAAACGCTTCCGTTTCTGCTATTGACCTGCCTCTCTGGCAGCCCTATGGTCGCTCTCCGTAATCACCTCAGGGGAGGTCCCACACATGCTCAGCACGGATGTTCAGCGATCGTTCGGTGACGCTTATCTGGAGGCCACCGCGGCCATGCGCTCGCGCTTCGAGGCGCGGGTGCTGGAGGCTGACAACTGGACCGAGGGGCTCGCGCTGGCCCTCAGCGATCTGGCCGACGGTGTGCTCGCCGATCCCGAGACGGCACGCATGACGGTCACCGACATCCGCTTCGCCCACCGCGACATGCTGTGCATCTGCGACGAGGATCGCCAGGAGACGGTCGCCTCGCTCGCACGCGGGTGGCAGCACCACCACGCCGGTCGCCGCGTCCCCGAGCTGCACTTGGAGTTCCTCTGCGGGGCGATCGGGCACGTGATCGCCGGCGCGTTTGCGCGCGACGAGCTCGACGACCTTCACGCTCGCCTCTTCGGGCTGCTCGCCTTCGCCGACGAGCGCGACCGCTAGGCCGAGCGGCCGACGCGCCGCCGCAGGCGCCGCTGCTCGTTGGCGGCCTCCGTGGCGCCCAGATACGGGAGCAGCGCGGAGTAGGCCAAGTCGGGCAGCAGGTCGGGCAGCTGGTCGATCCGCCCACGGATGACGCGGGCGTAGAGGATCTCGTAGATGCCGCCGACGATGCCTTCGGCGATCAGCTCCGGCGGTCGCCCGCGCTTGGGCAGCTCACGGTCGGCAGCCGCGACGACGAGCTCGGTGAGCTGCTGCAGGGTCTTGTCGCGGAGCGCCACTGCGTCGGGCCCGGCGCTCATCACCTGCACCAGGCACATCTCGGCGTAGTCGGGGTTCTCTGCGAAGAACTGCAGCAGCGCGCCGATGGCGCCCTCGATGCGGGCGGCGAAGCCGTCGGCCTCCTCGTAGGCATCGCGCACCGCGGTCAGGACCCTGCCGCTGATGTCGTCGTAAGCCTGGACGAAGCCGTCCTCTTTCGACGAGTAATAGTCGTAGAAGCTGCGGCGGGAGATGCCTGCGGTGGCGATGATGTCCTCCACCGACATCGCGGCGTAACCCGCGACGCTGCTCACGTCGGCGATGGCCTCCACGATGCGGGAGCGTTGGTTGCGTACCACTTCGTCACGCGACAGCTTGTGGCGGCCTGACGGCAGGTGGTGGGGCTCTCGAGGCAAGGGGCTCACAGGGACGGAAACGTACCCGTGTCCGCGACAGAATGGAACCCCTACCCGCTGAGAAGCACGGAGCGAAAACATCAGTGTGAGCCCAAAAGGCTCTCACCGCCTTACGGTGTGAGCGTCGGGTCCTTGGCGCGAGCCGCGGCTGCGGTCACCGCATGGCGGTACTCGGCACCCGCCACCTCGGTGCCGACGAACGGCAGCAGGACGCTGTAGAGCAACGCGGGCAGGAGGTCCGGGAGCTCAGCCGTCCGGTTGGTGACCACGCGCGAGTAGATCACCTCATAGACGCCGCCGACGACGGTCTCGGCGGTCACGCCCGACACGATCACGGGCGGATGGTCGGGCGCCGGAGGGGTGAGGAACAGCCGGAAGTCGGCCATGGCGCTCATCCGGCGCTCCAACGCCTGGGGGCCCGCTGCGACGGCCTCGACGATGCAGACATGGGCGAGCTCGGGCTCGCCGGCCATCAGGTTCAGAAAGGCCGCCAGCCCGCGGCGCACCTTGGAGGCCCAGGTGCCGCCGGTGGCGTAGGCCCCGGCCACGCCGATGCGCAGCTGCTCGACGACGAAGTCGTAGGCCGCGAGGAACGCCTGCTCCTTGTTGGAGAAATGGTCGTAGAACGTGCGCCGCGACACCCCGGCCAGGGCGATGATGTCCTCGACCCGCGTGGCGCCGTAGCCATTGGCGCTGACGGCGGCCATCACGCCGCCGAGGATCCGCTCACGCTGGTTGGAGATGACGAAGTCGCGCGGAAGCCCGTGGCGACCCGAAGGCAGTTGGTGTGCGGCGCGGGCGTGCGGAGAACGTTGGATCATCGCTTTCGGCGAGGAACATACACGTCTCCGTCACGTGGCGCTAGGTGTTTTCTGTCAATCCGATGCGCGAAGGGTGACGAGTTCGACTAACGCCGGAGTCAGACGCGGCAGCGCCTGGTGCTCTCCGGCCAGCACGCGCTGCTGGACCAGGCGGTGCAGAGCACCGAAGCGCGCCTGTGCCAAGGCGTCGGCGCTCACCGCGCTGGACTTCGGGCCCGGGATCGTGCAGGCCGACAGGCGACGCGCCAACGTGTCCATCGCCGTCTCGTAGGCGGCGACGCCCGTCGGCCCGGCGGCGAGGATCTCGACGAGCAGCAGATGGGCGTGCGCCGGCCATGAGGCCAGGTAGCGCATGAGCCGCCCCAGGGCGGCCTCGAGCTCCTGCGGGCCTTCATCGACGGCGCGCAGGCAGTCGGCCAGCACCATTTCGTGGGCTTCCAGGAGGCAAGACTCGCGGCCGTCGAAGTAGGCGTAGAAGGTGCGGCGCGAGCCGCGTGCGAGCTCGATGACGTCGTCGACGCGGACGTTGGCGTAGCCGTGCTTGGTTGCCGCGCTGGCCATCCCGGCCAGCATCGCGCTGCGCGGGCGGGCCGGCCACCAGGCCGGAAAGGCGACGGCGCCTTCGCGCAGGACGGTACGCCGTGTGAGGTTCGGCCCAGAGGTCACGGCCAGGGATCCTATGAGAGACGTCAATGTTTGCCGAGTGACGGGAGCGCGGAGGCCTTAACGAGCGAGCGCCCGGGCTTGGCGCCCGGGCGCTCGTTTCAAACGAGCTGCTTGAGGCCTAGCTCACTTGGAGCAGGGCGTGCTGCCGTCGTACGTCGCCGAGCCGACCGGCGCGCCCGCGCTGTCGGGGGCGAAGCCCGTCGTCAGCTCGAACGGGTACTTGCCGCCCGAGCACGAGGTGGTGGCCAGCCAGTCCTTGGCGTAGGACTTGCCGCCGGACGTGATCTTGATGTCGCGCAGCGCGATCGGCACACCGGCCACGACCTGCAGGCTCGCCGGGACGACGAGGTGGAGCTTGTAGGCCCACTTGCCCGACATCTTGGTGATCGTGCCCGGAACCGGCTTGGCGACGCGGGCCGGGTTCGTCAGCACCGTGAACAAGAAGACCTTGCTGCCGCCGCCGTTGACGACGGTGATCTTCGGGGTGGTGAGGACCTGGTCGGCGTAGGCGGTGCCGCTGCCGGTGCCCATGATCGACTTCGGCGGGCACTGCGAGACGCTGCCGCGCTCCATGACCGACTGGGCGCACTTGGCGTACTTGGCGCCGTTGTAGAGCGAGCCCTTGGGGAAGAAGACGTCGGCGGTCTGCACGACCGGCTTGTCGACGTCGGGCGACGTCTCCCAATGCACCGTGTAGGTGAGCTTGACGCCCTTCGGCTTCTTCTTGGTGCCCGCCTTGCTGGGGCTGACGGAGACCTTGGCGGTCAGCACGGTGTTGGACGTGTTGGAACCGGATGACTGCGCCAGCACCGGCGCGGCAACCGCCACGCTGCAGGCCAGCAGCCCGACGGGAATCATGACTCTGCGCAAGGGACAACTCCTCCTGGAGACGAAAACGACGATGTACCCGAAACCGCGGGAACGTCGAAAGGTTGCGGCGCGTCCTGCACGATGCGCCTGGGCCGACGCTAGCGGATCGAGACACATGCCTGTTGCTTCACTTGTCCGAGGCCATGTACGATCGTCGCCGCTGCGGAGCCTGGAGGGCTTTGCGCGGGAGGAACCACCTTGACTGCTCCGTCCCATCAAGCCCGCCCTTGGCGGTGGGCGCCCCTCGCACTGCTCGTCGTCGCGGCCATCGCGCTGGTCGTCGTCCTGCGCGGCTCCGGCGCGCACCACTACCGCGTCGTCTTCGCCAACGCCGGCCAGCTGGTCAAGGGTGACCGCGTGCGCATCGGCGGCACGCCCGCGGGCAGCGTCACCTCGATCGACCTCACCGGCGACGGACAGGCTGCGATCGAGGTCAAGGTCAACCACCGCTTCGGGCCGCTGCGCGAGGGCACCACCGCGACGATCCGCCAGATCGGCCTGACCAGCGTCGCCGGCCGCTACATCGACATCAGCCCCGCCCCGACCTTCCGCCCTGCGCTCGACGACGGCGCGACGATCGGCGGCGACAAGACGACACCGATCGTCGACCTCGACCAGCTGTTCAACACGCTGGACCCCAACACGCGCAAGGGGCTGCAGCAGTTCATCGAGGGCTCGGCCTCCTGGTACGAGGGCAAGGAGCAGCAGGCCAACGCGTCGGCTCAGGCCTTCCCGGCGGCGCTGTCGGGCCTCAACCAGCTGGCGACCGAGCTGAGCTCCGACGACGCGAACCTGAGCCGCTTCCTCGTCAAGGCCGGCGATGCGCTCGGCGCCCTCGCCGAGCACAAGGAGCAGCTGACCGACCTTGTCTCCAACACCCGGGCGACGACGGCGGCGCTGAGCGCCAACACGGCCTCGCTGGACCAGGCGCTGCAGCACGTCACGCCGGCGCTGCGCAAGGGTACCGACGCGTTCATCGCGCTGCGGCCCGCGCTCAAGCAGCTGCGCACGCTGGTCAACGTGTCCGGTCCGGCGACCAAGAACCTCGCGCCCTATGCCCGGCAGCTGCGCCCCGTGCTCCAGGAGGCAGTGCCGACGTTCCATCAGCTGCGCGAGATGTTCGCCCAGCCCGGCGCCGACAACGACCTGCTCGACGCGCTGCAGGACCTGCCGGCGCTCGACAACCTCACCAAGACCGGCTTCGCCGAGGGCGAGAAGTCGCTGCAGCAGAGCGCGCCGATCTTCTCGTTCGCGCGCCCCTACGTGCCCGACCTCGTCGGCTGGGTGCGCGACTTCGGCCAGGTCATGGCGACCTACGACGCCAACGGCCACTACGCCCGCACGCTGCCGGTCTTCGACGCCTACTCGACCGCCGACGGCGTCCACCTGACGGCCAAGCCCTACGCCGACCGTGGCCGCGACGCCAACCTCAAGACCGGCCAGCTGCGGCGCTGCCCGGGCGCGGCGGCGCCGGCGCTGCCGGACGGGTCGTCGCCGTTCGTCGACAACGGTCCGCTGGCCAACCCCGACTGCGACCCGGCGCAGCGGCCGGGAGCCGGCGGATGACGCGCGCCCGCATCGTCGCGGCCGCGACGATGGTCGCCGTGTGCGTCGTGGCCGGGTTGGCTATCGGCGCCGGAGACGGCGGTGGCCATCGCTACCTCGTGCGCGCGGTCTTCGACAACTCGAGCTTCGTGATCCCGGGCGAGGACGTGAAGATCGCCGGCGTCAAGGTCGGCAAGATCGACAGCCTCGACCTGACCAAGGACAACAAGGCCGTCGTCGTACTGGACATCACCGATCCGGCCTTCCAGTCCTTCAAGACCGATGCGCGCTGCCGCATCGCGCTGCAGTCGCTGATCGGCGAGCAGTTCGTCGACTGCGTGGCCACGGGCGGCGGCAACGACGGTCGGGCCGAGGCGCTGCCGGCCATCAAGGACGGCCCGGGCAAGGGCCAGCACCTGCTCTCGGTGTCGCACAACACCACGCCGGTCGGGGTCGACCTGCTCAACAACATCATGCGCCAGCCCCAGCGCGACCGCTTCAAGCTGATCATCAACGAGCTCGGCGCGGGCCTGGCCGCCAACGGCGAGAGCCTGCGCGCAGCCGTCCGCCGCGCCAACCCCGCGCTCCAGCAGGCCGACAAGGTCGTCGCGATCCTCGCGCGCCAGAACCAGATGCTCGGCAAGCTCACCGACGACTCTGACACCGTGCTGCGCCCGCTGGCCCAGCACCGCAAGGATCTGGGCGGCTTCGTCGACACCGCCGGGCAGACCGCAGTCGCAACGGCCAAGCAGGGTGACGCGCTGGAGCAGAACTTCGCCAAGCTCCCCGCCTTCCTGCGGGAGCTCAAGCCGGCGACGCAGCGCTTCGGCGCGCTCGCCGATCAGATGACGCCCGCCGTCGCCAGCCTCTCGGCGCAGGCGCCGGCGGTCAACCAGGCGATCAAGGACCTCGGGCCCTTCTCGCTGTCGGCGACGCCGGCGCTCAAGACGCTCGGCAACGTCGCCGACCGCGGCCGGCAGACGTTCCCGAGGATCGGCGGGCTCGTCGACAGCCTCGGCAACCTGTCCAAGCCCCTGCAGCCGCTGGCCTCCGACCTCGGCAATGTCTCGTCGAGCTTCGACACCGCCGGCGGCTTCGAATCGCTGATGCGGTTCATCTACTACTACACCGGCAGCGTCAACGGCGAGGACGCCCAGGGCCACTTCATCCGCTCGACGGTCGACGTGACCAACTGCGTCCAGCGCTCGACGACCTCGCCGGGCTCCTGCCCCTCGACCTTCGAGAAGGGCGCGGGCGACGACGCGGCGTCCGCCAGGGCGACCGCGGCGAAGACCAAGGCCACCACGACGCTCCTGGACTACCTCCTCGGACAGGACGGCGGCAAGTGAACCGCCGTCGCAACAGTTCGATCGCCGGCAACCCGATCCTCATCGGCGGCGTCGCCGTCCTCGTGACGATCGTGGCGGTGTTCTTGTCCTACAACGCCAATCACGGGCTGCCGTTCGTCCCGACCTACGACGTCAAGGTCGAGCTGCCCGACGGGTCGGGCCTGATCCGGGGCAACGAGGTCCGCCAGGGCGGCCATCGCGTCGGTGCCGTCGCGAAGGTCTCGCCCTACACCAAGCCCGACGGCACCGCCGCGGCGATCGTCGACCTCCATCTCGAGAAGGACGTCGGCCCGCTGCCACGCGACACCACGGTGCGGATCCGCCCCAAGTCGCCGCTGGGCTTGAAGTACGTCGCGATCCACCGCGGCAGCGAGAACGCGACCTATCCGGCCGGCTCGACGATCGCGCTCGTCAAGGGCGCGACGCGGCCGGTCGAGATCGACGACTTCTTCTCGATGTTCGACAAGCCGACGCGAGACGCGTCGCAGCGCAACCTGATCGAAGGCGGCAACGCCTTCGCCGGTCGCGGCGGCGATCTCAACGAGGCACTGCACAACCTCAAGCCGCTGGTCACCCACGGCGAGCCGGCCGCGCGCAATCTCGTCGCTCCCAAGACCGGCTTTGCCCGGCTGTTCCCGGCCTTCGCCCAGGCGGCCAACGAGGCCGCGCCCGTCGCCGAGCAGCAGGGCGACCTCTTCGCCAGCCTCAATCAGACCTTCACCGCTTGGAGCTCGGTCTCCGACGACCTGCAGCAGGCGATCGCGCTTGGGCCCAAGGCCCTGGACACCGCAACGCGGGAGCTGCCCGCCCAGGCGGCCTTCACGCTTGACAGCGCCGAGCTCTTCCGCCGCTTCCGGCCCGCCTTCGCGGAGCTGGCCGCCGCCTCCCCCAACCTGGCCGTCGCCTTCCACGCCGGCACCACGTCGCTGCGGCGCTCCTCCCAGCTCAACGGCCGCCTGGTCACCACCCTTCAGCAGCTGGAGGCCTTCGCCGCCGATCCGCGCGTCATCCCGGCGCTGGACCGGCTGACCGAGACGGCGACACTGCTGAAGCCGATCCTCGCGTTCCTCACCCCTGCGCAGACCAAGTGCAACTATTTCGGGTTGTTCTTCAACAACCTGGCCAGCGCGCTGTCGGAGAGCGACGTGGTCGGCAGCATGCTGCGTTTCGGCGTCGTCTCGCTGCCGCAGCTGCCCGGCAGTGAGGCGGGTCCGACCGCGGTGCCGTCCAACGGCCCTGCCGGCAAGGACTTCTCCTCGATCGACGACTCCTTCCTGCACAGCAACCCCTACCCCAACACGGCGGCGCCGGGGCAGACGCAGGAGTGCGAGGCCAACAACGAGGTCTACAAGACGGGTGTCCAGCAGATCGGCAACCAGCCGGGCAGCCAAGGGCTCAACACCGAGAAGACCGGTACCTGGAAGGCGACGCCATGAGGCGCAACCACAGCCTCGGCATGGCGCCGCTGAAGGCCGGGCTCCTCGCCCTCCTCATCCTCCTCATCGGCTGCTACTTCGCCTTCACCAAGAAGGTGCCGTTCCGCCATCACTACACGGTCAACGCCGTGGTGAGGAACTCCAACCTGCTCCTGCCCGGCTCGCCGGTGCGCATCGCCGGGGTGACCGTCGGCAAGGTGGCTAAGGTCGGCCGCTACCGCAACACGTCGATGGGCGAGATCGCCATGAACATCGACAAGGTCGGGCTTCCGATCCACAAGGACGCGACGCTGAAGATCCGCCCGCGGCTCTTCCTGGAGGGCAACTTCTACGTCGACCTGCAGCCGGGCACGCCGTCGGGCCCGGTCATCGACGACGGTGACCTGATCCCGGTGACGCAAACCTCAACGCCGGTCCAGATCGACCAATTGCTCACCGCGCTGCAGTCCGACACGCGCGGCAACCTGCAGCAGGCGCTCCAGGGCCTCGGCGCGGGCTTCGGCAGCGCGCCGAGCGCCGCCGACGATGCCCAGCAGGTCCCCAGCGTCCGCGGCCTCACCGGCGGTCAGGCGCTCAACCAGGCGCTGACCACGTCGCCAAAGGCGCTGACCGGCACGGCTAAGGTCACGACCGGGCTGCTCGGCACTGAGCCGCACGACCTCAGCCGCACGATCGACGGCCTCGGCCGCGCCGCCGCCGGCCTTGACGAGCACGAGAGCGACCTCGGCAGCCTGGTCACCCACTTCAACGCGACGATGGCGAACTTCGCCGCCCACTCGGCGCAGCTCTCGGCGGCCGTCGACCAGCTGGGACCGACCGCCCAGGCCGCCGACGGCGCGTTCGCGCGGCTGACCACGGCTGCCGCGCCGACCGCGACCTTCGCGCACAACCTCTCCCAGAGCCTGCCGGAGCTGCCGGCCACCATCAAGGCCTCCGGGCCCTGGCTCACGCAGGCCAAGCAGCTGCTGACCAAGCAAGAGCTCGGCGGCCTCCTCGACCAACTGCAGCCCGGCACCGCCAACCTCGCCCAGCTCGGTCATGCGACCAAGGTCTGGCTGCCCAAGATCACCGCCTTCAACAAGTGCATCACCAAGGTGATCATCCCGACGGGCAACATCAAGGTCGACGACGGGGACTCCTCGGCCAATGTCGAGAACTACAAGGAGTTCTGGTACGCCATGGTCGGCCAGAACGGTGAGGGGCAGGGCTTCGACGGCAACGGCTCCCTGCTGCGCCTGTCGGCGGCCGGCGGCGGCAACCTGATCCGCAGCGGCAAGTCCAACTACGTGCCCGAGGCCTACCTGGCCAACGCGACGCTGCCGCCGCTGCGGACCCGCCCGGCCTTCGCCGGCCAGCTGCCGCCGATCAACCGCAACGCGCCGTGCTACCTCCAGCCGGTGCCCGACGTCAACGGCCCGGACTCTGTCGGTCCGGCCGACGGCTCCAAGCCCGACGCGGCCTCCTTGCCCGCACCGGAGAAGGTCAAGTGAGAGGTAGCAGCCGCGCGGCGCTCTACAACGGCCTATGGGTCGTCGCGATGATCGCGGTCGCACTGGTGGTCGGCACCTTCATCACGACCCATCAGCGCATCCACATTCCGGCCTGGGTTCCGGCGATCGGGCAGCACCGCTTCGTCCTCAACGCGGAGCTCAGCGGCGCACCCGGCGTCATGCCGGGCCAGGGTCAGATGGTCACCGTCTCAGGCGTGCCCATCGGTGAGATCGGCAAGGTGTCGCTCAAGGACGGCAAGGCCGTCCTGCGCCTCGACATCAAGGAGCATTTCGCGCACATCCACCGCGACGCGACGATCCTGCTGCGTCCCAAGACCGGGTTGAAGGACATGGTCGCCGAGCTCGATCCCGGCACCCAGGGGCCCGACCTCAAGAGCGGCGCGACGATCGGCACCGGGGCCACCAAGCCCGACGTGAACTTCGACGAGTTCCTCGCCGAGCTCGATGCCGACACCCGCGACTCGCTCGTGCTGCTGGTCGGCGGCGCGGGCCAGGCGCTAGGCCACGGCAACGGCGCTGCCCTTGCCAACACGCTGCGCCGCTTCGCGCCGCTCTCGCGCCACACGGCCGAGGCCACCGAGCTGGTCGCCCAACGGCGGACCAAGCTCAAGCACCTCATGCACAACCTCTCGCTGCTGGCCTCGGAGCTGGGCGACCGCGACAAGGAGCTCGGCACCTTCGTCAACGCCAGCAGCGACGTCTTCCGCCGCTTCGACAACCAGAACGCCGCCCTGGCCAAGACCATCGAGCTGCTGCCGAGCACGCTGCAGACCGCCCAGCCGGCGCTGGCCAAGCTCGACAAGCTCGGCGCGACGCTGACCGTCGGCCTGAAGAAGCTCGGCCCGGGCGTGAAGGACCTCGGCCCGACGCTGGTCGGCCTCCGCTCGTTCTCACAGGCGACGGCGCCGGTCTTGCGTGATCAGATCCGGCCGTTCACCGTCGCCGCGCAGCCGACGGCCAAGAAGCTCGTGCCCGCGGCGAACCGGCTGGCCAAGGCCACGCCGGACCTGGCCAGGCTCACCGACGAGCTCAACGTCTTGGTCAACGAGCTGGCCGCCAAGCCCAAGGGCACGGGCATCAAGAGCCAGAGTTACCTGTACCAGGTGCCCTGGGCCAACCACAACACCAACTCGGTGCTGTCCAGCTCCGACGGCGTCGGCCCGCTGCGTCGCAGCCTCGTCTACTTCGGCTGCGGCCCCCTGCAGCTGCTCTTCAAGGTGCTGTCCGGGCCGCCGCCGCGCAAGACCGAGCCGCGCAACCCGACGCTCACCACGCTCATCAAGCTCCTCAACGCCCCCGACTACGACACCCAGGTCGCGACCGGCCAGTGCCCGAAGGCAGCGACGGGCTAGCCCATGATCAAGACCGCTCCCACCTTCGCCCGCATCGCGATCATGGCGATCTTCGCCTTCGGCTCCTTCGCCGGCGGCCTCTACCTCTGGCTCGCCTTCGGCGGCTCGTCACCGCTGGGCACCAAGGGCTACCGCATCCACGTGCTGGTGCCCGAGGCCACCCAGCTGGCCGACCAGTCCGACGTGCGCATCAGCGGCGTCAGTGTCGGCAAGGTCGTCAAGCTCGCCGGCGGCCCGAACGATCGCAGTGACATCACGATCCAACTGCGCTCCCGCTACGCGCCGCTGGCCAAGGACTCGCGCGCGATGCTCCGCACCAAGACGCTGCTGGGCGAGACCTACGTGGAGCTCACGCCGGGCCATCCGGCCAAGGGAACGGTCCCCGAAGATGGCACGCTGCCGCCCGCACAGGTCGAGCCGACCGTCGAGATCGACGAGATCATGTCGACCTTCGACCCGGCGACGCGCAAGCGCTTCGAGGTCTGGATGCAGTCCCAGGCCGAGGCGATCGGCGGCCGTGGCGCCGACATCAACGCCGCGTTCGGCCAACTGCCGGGCTTCACCGAGCACTTCGACGATCTCCTGCGCACGCTCGACGCCCAAGGCCGCGCGGTGACCAAGTCCATCAGCTCGACCGCCGACGTCTTCGACGCCATCAGCCAGCGCGAGGGCGAGCTGCGCGGGCTCATCACCGACTCCAACCGCCTTTTCTCGGTCACGGCCCGCCGCAACCAGGATCTCGCCGGCATCTTCCGCGCACTGCCCAGCTTCGAGCGCGAGAGCACCGCGACGCTGCCGGTATTGACGGCCCTGGCCAAGGACGGCGACCCGGTCGTCAAGCAGCTGCAGCCGGCGGCCACCGAGCTCGGCCCGACCTTCGCCGCGCTGCACGACGTCAGCCCCGAGTTCCGCGGCCTCTTCACCAAGCTCGACGACGTCGTCAGCGCGTCGCAAAAGGGCCTGCCGGCGTTCAACGACATCTTGGCTCGGTTCCCGACGCTGCTCGACGCCTTCCAGCCGTTCCTGCGCAACGCCAACCCGATGGTGCAGTACATCGGCAACAACAACCGCGAGATCTCGGCGTTCTTCGGCAACGTCGTCTCGGCCACGTCACCGCGTGACAGCATCGACGTGCTCAAGAACGCCAAGGACTCGGTCCACTACCTGCGCACGTCGCAGCTGCTCTCGCCCGAGGCGCTGGCCTACCAGGTCCGCCCGGTCGGCTCGTCTCGTCAGAACGCCTACCAGCAGCCGGGCGCGTTCGATCAGCTGCAGAGCGGTCTGCCGGTCCTCACCGCCGGCCCCTGCTCCAATCCCGACCTGGCGCAGCCGACGAGCGCCCTGCCGACCGAGCTGGAGCAGTACATCAGCCCGCTCGTCTACCGCACGGACGGCAGCGACGTCCTGCGGCCGGTCTGCCGCGCCCAGGGCACGTTCCCCGGCTACTCGACGATCTTCCCGCAGCTGCGCGCCGAGCAGCCCTGAGCGCCGGCTGAGCGCGCGGTTCAGCCGGCGATCAGCAGCGCGTCGATGGCGCGTGCGTCGCAGAACGGGATGAGCGCGACGCCGAGCAGCTGCGGCAGGGCCGCCGGCAGCTCCTCGATCCGGTTCTCTTGCACGTGCTGGGTGATGACGTGCACGACGGTCGACCCGATCAGGTTGCCGTGGAAGATCGGGGTGCCGCCGTTGGCCGCGAAGCCGGGCGTGAGGAACGCCGTGAAGGCCTCGATCGCGGTCTCCAGCCGCAGGCTGCCGTCCTGGCCCAGCGTGCGCACGCCGTCGAGACAGGCACGCACATGGACCGGCCTGGCCGCGAGGAACTCCAGGAACGTGGCGAGACCGTCGCGTGCGCTCTGCGGCCACGGCACGTCGCGTGTGCGCTCCAGCACGAGCGCGAACGCCTCGTGGAACGTCGCGCTGAACAGCGCGTAGAAGCACGCTTCCTCGTCGCCGAACAGGCGGCGGACGTCGCGGACCTGGACGTGCGCCTCGATGGCGATCTCGAAGATCGACGTGCCTTCGTAGCCGCGGCGGGCGACGGTGCGCGCAGTGGCCGCCAGGATCGCTCCTCGCTGTGTGCTCACGGCGTGTCGTCCTCTACCACCACAACGACGATACACGCACGTGATTCCATCATTCCAGGATCATGTTGCAGCTCACGCGGCGGGGGCACGGTGCACCAGGCCACGCTCGAGCCGTCCGATGATCTGGCGCGTTCGCGCCTGCGACACGCCCAGCGCCCGTCGCAGCTCGTCTTCGGTGATCCCGGGGCGCTGCGTCAGGATCGCCATCGCGGCCTGCTCCTGGTCGCCCAGCGGCTGGATGAAGAGCCCGGCCGGTGCCTTGTCGGCGTCACCGGCGGCCGCGCTCGTCGGTTCGGGCTCCGGCTCTGCGTCGGCGGGCCACCACTGCTTGGCGGTCCCCTCCCAGGTGGCGCTGATGAGCCGCTGCCCGTTGAGGCGGTCGAGCACCCGCTTGACCATGCTGAGATCGGTGATGCCGATGGCCGCTCCGACCTCGCGGCCCGACACACCCGGATGGGTGCGGATGTAACGCAGCGCCAGCAGGTCGTCCTCGGCCGGGGTCCAGCGCTCGGGCGCGGCGCCGGCGGCGATCGCCATGACGGGCAGCCCGAAGTGGCTCGCTTCCTCCAAGCCGTCGAAGGCCGTGCGCTGCAGCTTGCGCTCGGCGGCGCTCAAGCCGCGCGTCCGGTCCAGCTCGTGCAGCCGCACGAAGGCCCGCCACAAGGCCGTGCCGTCGCCGTCGGCATCGGCCGCGATCAGCAGCGCCTCGAGCTCGCTCGTCGAGCCGGGCAGCCGGTCGAAGGCGTCGTCGACGCGAGACACCAGCGAGCGCTCGTGTGCCAGGAGCCGTCCACGGCCGCGGCGGCGCTCACCAAGCAGGTCGAGCACCAGTGGAACCAGCTCGTCGGTCAGATCACCGAGCCGTGCCGGCGTGCCGTCGGTCAGCGCGTGGCGGATGGCGCCCTCGACGGCATCGATGGCCGCCCACGCGGGCGCGTCGCTGCTGCCGTGCTCTCGCAGCCGCTCCACCAGCGGCTCGAGCCGCCGGGAGCGGTCGAGCCCCGAGGCGATCGGCTCCGCATGGCTGTCGCGGACACAGAACAGCGCCCAGTGCGGTTGGGCATCCGAGAGCGCGAGCGCCTCGACGACGACGGCGCGGATCGCCAGCGGGCGGTCGCGCTGGGCGTCGAACGCGACCCCGATGCGGCGGACGCCGAAATCCAGTCCCACCGCGGCGGCGTCCTCCAGGGCCGCGGCCGCACCCTTGTAGAACATGTAGAACGCCTTGCGGGAGACCCCGGCCTCGGCCGCGACGTCCTCGACTGTCAGAAACGCCGCGCCGTCGCGAGCGGCCACGACGGCGGCAGCTTCGCGCACCCGCGCGCGCTGCAGGAAGCGCGTGGCCTCGGCAGGCAGGCGTCGGCGCGACACGTAGGGGACTGAGGGACGACCGGCGGAGATGTCTCAATCTTATTGAAACACCACGCGTGTACCCCAAAACATTCTGCGACTCAAGCGAGTCGCATTGCACCGGCGAGTGGCACGCCGAAGTGCAGCGCGTGAGGGAGGTGAACGACGACGAGATCGCGGAGCTCGTTGCGCGCCGTGCCATCCACATGCGAAGGCGCCAGCGCCATGAAGACGCGCCACAGGGTGAGCCCGTCGCGCGCGGCCCCCGCCTCGGCGATGATCCGCTCCAGCCGCTTGCGTGCGTCGGGCTCGGGCAGCCGGCCGGCCTCGTACTCGAGCTCGACCAGGCGTGGGCGCACGGGGCGGCGGGTGCGCGTCGCGGCGGCGATCGCGGCGCGGATCTCGGTGGCGGTCGCCACGGGCCGCAGCGCGATCGCGGCGATCTCGTCGGTGGGGATCTCCTCGCCGGCGCGCAGCGCGCGCCGCGTCGCTCCGTCGACGACGTCGAGCATCGCCTGCGCCGCGATGCGCGACTCGACGGCGGGCTCCAGGCGCTCGATGAGCAGCTCGCAGCCCGTCCGGCACAGGGCACGGGCCTCTGCAGGTGCGCCGAGCGACTCGGTCACCCACAGTCGCGCCCACGCGTCGCTGGAGCGCAGGAGCCGGGCATAGGCGTCGATGCCGGCGCAGAACCCCGATGCCCAGTCGACCTGGGCGTCGAAGGCGGCGAGGACGCGCGCGAGGCTGTAGTCGATCGCCGCCTGGTGTGCGGCGATGATCAGCTCCGCAGTGCCGTTGGGGAACAGGTCGTAGACCGTGCGCCGCGACAGGCCGGCGATGTGGACGACGGGATCGATCCCCATCGCCGCATAGCCCTCGGTGGCGACCTGATGGGCCACGGCCTCGAGGATCCTCGCCCGCTGCTCGAACTGCACGCGTGCGGCGTCGCGAGGATCGTTCTTGCTCCGCCCACGCTGGGCAGAGACGCGGTTGCGCGTGTCGGCCAACTCAGCTGACCAGCGAAAGTCCCGAGACGCTGAGCGCCTCGTCCGGCTCGATCAGGGCGAGGACGGCATCAGACATGGCGCGCAGCTCGTGAGTTCGACCCTGTGCGGCGCGGGTGGCGATGAGGCTGATGGTGGCGCTGTTGACGAGCTCGAAGTGGCTTGGCGGCAGCCAGCTGTCGGGCACCATCTCGCGGTACTGCGCCGTCCAGATGGCGACCGAGCCTTGGCGGACCTGCTCGCGCAGACGGACGAGCGGCCGGCCGCCCTTGACGATCTCCACGTAACAGAAGAGGGCGCGGATAGGGTCTTCAGCGAGCGTCGTCAACAGCCAGGCGACGGCGCTGCGCAGGCCGTCACGCGGGGTGGGAGCGCAGCGCCAAGACCAGATGAAGCCGCGCTGCAACGCGCCGGCCGACTCGAGATATGCGGCGCCCAGGACGCCGGTGACGTCCCCATGCGCATGCACATGCGCGTCCGAGGCGCGGATCCTGGCGGCCTGTGCGAGATCCTCGAGCGTGACGTGCTCGATGCCCTGCTGGGCGACGGCCAGCGGCGCCGCGGCCCGCAGCGCCGCGCAGGCGCGGCAGCGTGACCCACACGCTCGCGTTTCGTGACCTCCGGGCCCCAGCACCCGCGAGATCCTAGGACCCCGGGTCCTTCGAGGCAACACCGGTGTTTCCCGCGAGCCGAAACCTGGCACGTCCGCCTGTGAGATTCCTCGCTGCAGAGCCAAATTATTGCCTTTGAGGAAACGTCCAAGTTTCCCGCTTGACAGGTATCTGCAGTGCTGGGCGGAATGGATCCATGGTGACCGTGGAGCAGCACTTCGTTGATCGGGTCGGCTCCACCGTGGCGGCGCTGCTCGGTCTGGCCGAGGAGTCGCCTGAGCTCGCCCGCGCCGTGTTGCCGCAATTGCGCGATCCGCAGGATGCGCTGCGGCGGATCATCGTGGCGGGCATCGCGGCAGGCGGTCGCTGCGACGAGGCGGTCTTTCCGGCTGAGCCGGCGGCCGCCGAGACGGCCTTCGAGGATGCGCTCGACGTTGTGGCGGCGCGGCTGGCCGCTGGTGGCGGCAGCCCGGTCCTCGCCGATCTGGCGCGGCCGATGACCGCGATGCTGGTGCTGCCCTACGTGGGGCTGTCGGCGGTCGCGGCGGCCATGCGGCCGGCGACGCGCACCGCGGCGGTGATCCCGATCGCCGGCGTCAGCGCCAGCACCGTCAACACGGGAGCGAGCGCGAGCAGGTCGGCGGCGCGTTCGCGGCGCACACGATCGGCGCAGAGCTCCCAGGCCCCGGCCGCGACGGCGGAGGAGACCGTCGCCGCGACGGTCGTGTCGGCACGCTCGTAGCCGGTGTCGATGATCGCGGCGAGGACGTCGATCGCCTCGCGCTGAAAGGCGACGCCTGCGGTGCCGAGGCTGAGGGCGTCGATGAGTGCGACCTTCGCGAAGGCCGGCTCCTCTGCCAGGAACTCCAGCAGTGCCCGTAGGCCTTGGGCGATGCCATCACCCCAATCCGTCGGTGCCATCGACGCCGGCAGCGCGGCGGCGAGCGCGCCGCGGCCGCCGGTCAGCATCGTCGCCGCAAAGGCCTCGTCCAGCGAAGAGAAGTGCTGGTAGAACGCCTTGGACGAGATCTCGCTGGCGGTGGAGAGCGACCGCGTCGTGAGGCCGTCGAAGCCGTCGCGGGCCACCACGGTCGCCACGCCGTCGAGGATGCGATCCTGCTGGTGGTGCTCGACGAAGGCGCGCGGCTCGCGCTTGGGGCCGGGCCGCAGGCGGCGCGAACCGTCGGGGCCGACGGGGACGAGCGAGCCGGGGGCGCGGCCGCGCCGGCGTGATGTCGCGGCGGGCATGGTGGGGAGGTCGTCGAGCGCGGCGTTCGCGTAGGTCGCCGCCCAGGCGGCCAGCGGCTCGGCGAGGGCGCGGGGCGACGGGGTCGCGCCGGTCGTGTCCACGCACCCTTCGAGCGCCACGCGTGCCGTCGCGCCGAGGACCGCACGGACGATGTCCGGCGCCGCACCGCCGACAAGTTGGACGGTCGCGTCGAGGACCCGATCGCGCTCGGCTTGCGCGGTCGTGCCGACGGCGTAGGACTCGAGCAGCAGCACGCGGGTGGCGGTCGGATGGTCGGCGGCGAGCGAGAGCGCGCCGGTGATGGTGCGGCGCAGGCGCTCGGCCGGATCGGTGGCGTCGCCGATGATCAGGCGGGCGTGCACCTCGGCCGCCTCGGCCAGTTCTTGGAGGCCGGCGACGAAGCACGCCTCCTTGCTGGTGAAGCGCGTGTAGAAGGTCTGGCTCGAGATCCCGGCGTCGGCGACCAGGTCGCGCACCGTGAACCCGCGGTAGCCCTGGGTGCCGGCACGGGCAACCGCCGCATGCATCAGCAAGCGGCTGGTCGCGTCCAGTTCGGCGGCGGGTGGCACGGGATGGAGACGGGCGGGGGGCGTCGACGCGGTCACTGGCGAGACTCTAAGAACCTCGCATTCTCTCTTGTCAAGTGGATCGACCAGATCAGAAGCGCGGTGTTTGATTACCGCGCGGCGGCAAACGTGCACGTTTACCGCGGGAATGCCGCCGCAGGGGCCGTGTGTCTATATCCTGATAAAAAGCAAAACGTTTGATCTGCTGGGAAAATGCCGGTGTCTCCCGAACGGTCAAACCGCCCGGCCGCCTAGGCCCTGCCTGCCGCCTGCTGGGACTCTGACCAGGCGCGGCTCGGCCCGATGTAGGGCACGAGGCAGAGGTAGACGGCTGCGGGCAGCGAGCGCGATACCGACGCCATGTCGTCGCGTACGGCATGGCGGCGGACGAGCTCGGCGATCGCCGCGCCGATCATGTGCGGGACCTCCGCGGGCACGGGCTCCTTGGCCATCGTCTCGCCCGGCACGAGCAGCGTCTGGAAGCCGGCGATGCTCGCCTCCAGCCGGCGCAGGCCGTCAGGCCCCGCCATCGCCATCTCCAGGAACGCCATGCGCGCGAAGGCGGGCTCGTCGGCGAGCGTGCCGAGGAGCTTCGCCAGGCCCCGACGCACCTGCTCGGGCCAGTGGTCAGTCGAGGCGAACGCGGCCGTCGTGGCGGCCAGCACCTGCTCGTTGATGGCGTCGAAAGAGGCGAAGAACGCCGAGCGCTTGTCGCGAAATTGGTCGTAGAAGGTGCGACGCGAGACGCCGGACCGGCGGACGATGTCCTCGACCGACATCGCGGCATACCCCTTGTCGGCCACGACTTCTGCGACGCCGACGAGGATGCGCGCGCGCTGGTTGTCGGCGACATACGACGGCGAGAGCCCATGCCGTCCACGCGGGAGCCGCTGAGGCGATGTGGGCATGACCGTCTTATACACGGCGACATTTGCCAATGTGAATGCGCCGCTGCGGCGTATCTGACCGGTGAGGTCCTGCCGGTTTGAAAATAGACGTAAAGGCGGAGGGCGACCGATTGTCGCGTTCGGCGCGGCGGCGAAGTGCGTTAGAGGATGAGGCCGAGTCGCGCCGCCTCGCGACCGAGGCGGTCGTCAAAGGTGAGCACCGTCCCGTGTGCGTCCTGGGCCGCGAGCAGAACGCAGCAGTCGGGCAGCTTGAGCGCGGTCTCGACCCGGAGGGCCGCAAGCCTGGTCGCGGCGTTCGGTGGCAGGGGGAGCTCGGCGACGTCGAGCGCTCGCAGCGCTGCTTGCGCGGCGGAGAGGTGGTCGGTGCGCGTCGGTCCGACGAGGATCTCCGCGAGCGTGATCGAGCTGGCCCCGAGTTGCTGGTCGGCGACATCGAGCAGGTGCTCGGTTGCGCGCGAGTGAAGGGCGTCGTGCTGGTCGAAGTGCGCGATCAGCACGCTTGCGTCGAGGACGATCACTCGGGCCAGTCGCCCCGAAGCTGCTCGAGGTATCCGGCGGGGTACGCGCCGGTGAGCGCTCCGCCGGTGTCGATGATCGCGGCGCGCCGGTCCTCACCTGCTCGTTCAGCGCTGGTGGCGATCGCGCGGTGTCCCTCGCGGACCAGATCGAGCAGGAGCTTCCCCGGGCGCTCGCGGTCGTCGGGCCAGCGCCGGGCGGCGGCCTCGAGGGCGCGGGAGATCTCGTCTGTTTCGGTGATGGAGTGTCGTGGCCGCGCGGTCGGCATGGACGAAGTGTAGCACCTGCGCCTAAGTGCTGCACTGACAGAAGAGACCGAGGTAAGAGGTTGGTGGCGGGCGTCGCTAACCGGATGTGTCGTCCCTGCTCGCCGCCATGCTCCCTGACGTGAGTGAAGCTGAGCCACCGGCTGAGGATGTGTCGCGGGCGTGGGTCGCGGCGCTGGGTGCCACGGGGCGTGTGCATGACGATGCGGTGGCGCGGCTGTATGCGCTGCTGCTGCGCGCCGCGCGCTTTGAGGTGCGCCGCCGACGCGCGACGCTCGGTGGGCAGGTCTCAGAACATGAGCTCGAGGACCTCGCCGCCCAGGCCACCGGTGACGCCGTCGTTGCGATCCTGAGCAAGTTGGACAGCTTCCGGGGCGAGAGTCGCTTCACGACCTGGGCCTACAAGTTCGTGTTGTTGGAGGCGTCGGTGAAGTGTCGCCGGCGTGCGTGGCACCGGCGCGAGGTGACGCTCGACGCTGACGATTGGCCGGTGGCTGTGGATCAGGGTCCTTCGAGCCACGCGCTGGCCGAGCAGCGGGAGCTGCTGGACGCCGTGCGCGGCGCCGTCGAGGTGCAGCTGACGCCACACCAGCGCCGCGTGTTCGTCGCGCTCGCGCTCGACGGCGTGCCGATTGACGTGCTCGCCGAGCGGCTGCGCACCACGCGCGGCGCGCTGTACAAGACGTTGCACGACGCCCGGCGCAAGCTGCGTGCGGAGATCGAGCGCGCCGGGCTCGATCTCACCGGAAGGGAGGCATCATGATGGTCTACGAAGAGTTGGTCACGCGGTTGCTGGGGCCGGGTGAGTCGGAGCTCAGCTGCGAGGCGTGCTTCGAGCAGCTGGACCGCTACGTCGACCTGCAGGTGGCCGGTGAGGACGCCGACGCGCGGGTGCCCGGCATGCGCGCGCACCTGCGCGGGTGCCCGGCCTGTCGCGAGGACCACGAGAGCCTGCGCGCGTTCGTCGAGGCCGACGGCGGCGAGCTTTAGCGTCGGCGGGGTCGCAGGTCTTACCGGCAGTCGCCGAGCGGGTAAGGCCGTGCGAGCGGTGGACGCCAATCGCAGCAAGACCACCAACAAGGAGCTGTCCTCGATGTCCAGTCCGCTGCCCGCCCCCCTGCGTCCGATCCCGTTCTCACCGGTCGCCAAGCTCTCTGCCGATCCGGTCGCGCAGGCCTTCCTGCTGCTGCGCATCGCCTTCATCGTCGCGCCGATCCTCTTCGGGATCGACAAGTTCGCGGGGGTCCTGACCGACGACTGGACCAAGTACCTGGCCACGCAGTTCAACGACATCATCCCCGGCAATGCCCAGGACGCCATGCACCTTGTCGGCGTGGTCGAGATCGTCGCGGGCCTGGTGGTGCTCGTGGCGCCGCGCTTCGGCGGCCTGCTGGTCGCCGGCTGGCTCGGCGGGATCATCATCAACTTGCTGCTCGTCGGCGGCTACGGGGATATCGCGCTGCGCGACTTCGGCCTGCTGCTGGGGGCGCTGACCCTGTCGCGGCTGGCGAGCGTGGAGCAGGTTGCGCGGAGGTGATGCTGGGGCTGGTCTGCGTAAAATATTCCCGACCAGGAAAAGAATTCCATCTGTCGGAAGAGTCTTCTAGATTTCCTGATCGGGACAAAATATGTGCGACTAGCGAGAAGAGCTGTTAGAGTTCCCGATCGGGACAATGTCACGCACGGAACTCGTCGCGACATCGGAGCAACTGGGCCAAGCATTGCGTAGGGCACGCAAGGCGCGAGGACTGCGTCTGGAGGACCTTGCGCTGGCGGCCGGCGTCGGCGTGCGGTTCCTCAGCGAGCTCGAACGTGGGAAGCCGACGGTCCGCCTGGCCGAGACGCTGCGCGTCGCCGCGGCGCTCGGGGTGCGGCTCACCCTGGACGATCCGCGTGGCTGATGGCGTGCCCGCGCTCGACGTCCGGTGCTTCGACATATTGGCTGGCCGACTGGTGGACGAGCCCGGGGGGCTCACGTTCGCCTACGAGCCCGAGTGGCTCACCGCGGGGAGGCCGCCGCTGTCGCAATCGCTCCCGCTCGACGGGCCGTTCGACTCCGCCGCGGTCGCCGCGGTCTTCGGCGGTCTGCTGCCCGAGGGCACGCCGCGCGAGCTGCTCGCGCGACGGCTGGGGCTCAGCTCGGGTAACGACTTTGGTCTGCTTGACGCCGTAGGCGGCGACACCGAGGGTGCCATCAGCCTGCAGCCACCCGGCCGCGTGCCCTCGCCGTCGGGTAACGATGTCGCATGGCTCGACGACGATGCGTTGGTCACCCTGATCGATGAGCTTCCCACCCGGCCGATGCATGCCGACGAGGACGGCGAGTACCGCCTATCGCTGGCCGGCGCGCAGGACAAGCTGCCGGTGGTCGTGGGGGACGACGGCCGCATCGGGATCACCAAGGGGCACGCGCCGTCCACGCACATCCTCAAGACGCCGATCCAGCGGTTCGACGACACGGTGGCCAACGAGGCGTTCTGCCTGGGGCTGGGCACCGCGCTCGGCATCGATGCGGTCACGGCGACACCGCACCGCGTCAAGGGCCGTGAGTTCCTCCTGGTCGAGCGCTACGACCGGCGCCGGCAGGACGGTGCGATCCGCCGCCTGCACCAGGAGGACTTCTGCCAGGCGCTCGCAGTTCCGACCAATCGCAAGTACCAGTCAGAGGGCGGGCCTTCGCTGGTCGACTGCTTCGCCTTGCTGCGACGGGCGACGGCCGTTCCCGCGCCCGAGGTCCTCAAGCTGCTCGACGAGATCGCGCTGAGCTTCCTGGTCGGCAATCACGATGCGCACGGCAAGAACCACTCCTTGCTTTACCTCCCCGAGACCGCCGACGCGATCCTCGCGCCGGCCTACGACGTCCTGAGCACCGTCGCTTACCACAAGTCCCATAACTTGACCCGCAAGATGGCGATGGACATCGGCGGCGAGTACCGGCCTGACTACCTCGAGGGCCGTCACCTCGACCGCCTGCTCAACGCCGCCGGGCTCGGCGTCGCTGCCGCCCGCCGCCGCTTGCGAGCACATGCCACGGCCGCGCCGGCGGCCGCGCGCGAGGTCTGCGATCGACTCGTCGCCGATGGTTGGGACAAGCCGGTTCTCGAGCGCATCGTCGCGATCGTCCGCCGCCGCGCCGCACGGCTGACCGCCCTGGCTTCGGCGCCCAAGCCCTGAGCGCGAAAATGTAGAGAAGCTCAGGCCGGGTGCGCCGAGGCGTTCATCGCGGCGACGATCGTCGCGAGGTTCTCGCGCCAGACGTCCTCGGGCGTGGGCGGGAGCACGTCATCCCAGATCATCGCGAAGCCGCTGGCGGTCTGGCGCAGACCGGTCGGGCGGCCCATGAACCACCAGTGCAGGTGCGCGGCGCCCTCGCCGTAGCGCAGGATGTGGACGCGCTCGATGCCCTCGATCGTCAGCACAGCACGCTCGACCCGAGCCAGCATGATCCCCATCTCGGCCAGCATCGCGTCTGAGAGATCGCGTGGGCCGTCGACGTGCTCGCGCGGCTCGAGGATCGCGACGACCGGCAGGCCGCTGGGCGGGAACAACTGCAGCCGCCAGCGTTCGTCGGTCCAGATGTACTGGTCGTCGGCCTTGCCACATGCTTCGCATGCCCGGTCGCCTTCACCGTCGCGGGACGGCTCGGGCTCGGGCGCGCGCAGCGCCTTCGGCTGCACGCCGCCCTCGAATGGCCACGAGTCCCACTCCTGCACGGGCGGCGTCCGCAGCCCTCCGGTGGCGCCTCTGCGTTGGTCGTGTGCGTGCTCGGGCATGGCAGCAGCGTAACCGGTGAGTACGGTGTAACCATGAAGTGGTCGGAGCAGTTCTACGCCTGGCGGGAGGGGGATGGCTGTCCGTCGTGCGCCGACGGCCGGCCGGACGAGACACCCTGGGGCGTGCGGTTCTTCGCGGGCGCCGTGTCGGACGCCTATCTCGTCCGCGCCGACGTGCAACGTGGCCTGTCGATGGTCATCTGGCGCGGGCGTCACATTGTCGAGCCCACCGAGCTCAGCGATGTGGAGGCGGCCGCCTACGGTCGCGAAGTGCTCACGGTGGGGCGCGCGCTTCAGGACGCCTTCGCACCGGTCAAGCTCAATTACAACGTGCTCGGCAACAGCGTTCCGCACCTGCACACGCATATCGTGCCGCGCCACGCCGACGACCCACGGCCCGGCTGGCCGTTCCCGTTCCCGGATCCCGAGCCGGGGCCGATGTCGCAGGCACGTCTGGCGCAGGAGGTGGCGTTGCTGCGCGGCGCACTTGGACGGGACCGTCGTCCGCCACTGATTCGGTGAGTGGTTCTCATGACTCGACTTCCGTCTAGTTGACGGTTCGACCGGTTTGAAGTCGAATCGGGCTCCTGCCCTCAGCGCTTGGCGTCGCACATCGCAGTGTCGTTCTGATCGTCCTGCTGGTCCTGGCCGTCTCCGCGGTGCCCGGGAAGGTTGCGGCTGCCACCGGGCCGGTGACCGGCATATCGGACAACCGTCCCGAGCTGCTCGACGCTCCCGCCTTCCGTGCGCTGAACATCGATGCCGTGCGGCTCGTCGTGCCGTGGGACGCCGCAGACCGTCCCGGCCGATGGGACGCGTGGCTCGATCGGGCCCACGCGGTCGGCGCAGACGTCCTCGTGGCGTTCGACCATGCCGATGGCGATCGCTGCCCCGGGGCACCGTGCGTCCTGCCGAGCATCGACAGCTATGAGAACGCCATTGCGGCGTTTCTGCGTGTGCATCCTGCAGTCCACACGCTCACGGCATGGAATGAGCCCAACCACCCCTCGCAGCCGACGGCCCATGCCCCCGACGCGGCGGCGGCCTACCACGACGCCGCACGGCGAGTGTGCCCGAGTTGCACCGTCGTCGCGGGCGATCTCCTGGATGGCGCGGCGATGGCGTCCTACCTCGCCGCGTATCAGAGCGCCCTCGTCACCCCGCCGGCCGTCTGGGGCCTGCATGACTACTACGACGCCACCTACTTCCAGAGCTCTGGCGTCGATGCCCTGTTGCGAGCGACGACCGGGCCTGTCTGGCTGACCGAGACCGGCGGCCTCGTCTCGTTCACCTCGGCCGCGGGCTCGCTGCCCTACGACGAGCAGCGGGCCGCCGACGGCGTGAGCTGGATCTACCAGCTCACCGACCGTCGTCCGCGCATCGCGCGGGTGTACTTCTACCAATGGCAGGGCGATCCCGGTAACGCCTTCGACTCGGGGCTGGTCGGCTACGACGGCACACCACGCCCGGGCTACGACATCGTCCGGGCGCGCGTCGGTCTGCGTGCAGGGGCGGCGCCGATCTTGGCGCCGCGCACCGGTGACAAAGGCACGCCGCGGTCGTCGGTGTCGCAGCGGCCCGTGATGCTCGCACCACCCGGACGCACCGCGCGCCTGCGGACGCTCCGGCGCCTCCGGCTGCTGTCGCACGGCCGCCTCGAGCTGCGGGCCCGCTGCATCTCCTTCGATCCAGCCGAGACGCGCTGTCGGCAGCGACTCGTCGCCCGGGTCACCGGTCGCGTTGTCACGCGGGTCGTCGTCGACGTTCGTGCCGGCCGAACCTTCGTCCGGGTCGTCCGCCTGCCGGGCTGGGCGCGGCGGGCACTGACCAACCATGTCGTCCAACTTCAGTCCTGTCGCGTCGAGCGCCCTTCATGCACGGCGCGCGTCGCAATCCCGCTCAGTCGAGTCAAGCGATGAGCATCACCTGCACGCCCATACGCAAGGAGCATCACATGCCCGTTCCGTTCGTTCGTCCTCGCTCGTCGCATCTACGCTCCGCGCTCGCGACGCTGCTGTCGCTGTTGCTGCTCGCGTTGGCCCCTGCCATCTCGCAGGCCACGACCAGCTCGATCAGCGGCCACGTGTACGGAGGATCCGGCACGGGGACACCGCTGAGCCACGTATGTGTGGCGGCCGTGATCGGCTCGGGCGGGTATCCCGGTGACTATGGCTACGGTGGCGGCTATCCCGGCTACCCCGGCTACCCCACCTATCCCGGTGACGACGGTTACAGCAGCTACTCCATCGCGGCGTGGGGCTTTACGAGCGCCGACGGCAGCTACGCCGTCGAGCACCTCGATCCCGACCAGACCTACAAGGTCCAGTTCAACGCGTGTCCCGGCACCGGCGGGGCCGGCTTCACCGCGCAGTTCTACGACGGGGTCTCCGACTTCGGCCAAGCGGCGACGCTGCGACCGACGGTTGCGCATCCGAGCACCGGCATCGACGGCCACCTACCGAGCCTCGACGCCGCTCCTGTAACCACAATCACCGGTGGCCCCGCACCCAACGCGGCGACCAACCAGACTTCGGCGCGCATCGCGTTCGTCGCCGACCAGCTGGGCGCCACGTTCGAGTGTGCCGTCGACGGCGGCGCCTATGCCTCCTGCGTCTCGCCCTTTCTCATGAACGGGCTCGCTGCAGGCGGGCACTCGTTCAGTGTCAGAGCACGTGTCAACGGCAAGATCGACACGCATCCGTCGTCGGTGTCGTGGACGGTCGATCCGTCGTCGCTGACGAGCACGTCGCACGGCACGGTCACCGCCGGCGGCACCTTCAGCTCTGACGCGGGCGCCGCGCCGACCGCTGCGGTTCCGGTCGTCGTAAGCGTCACGCTGCCGTCGGCCGGCGGCGTGACGCTGACCAAGGAGCCCGCGACGACGCCGAGCGGCAACGGCTACACGGTGTTCGGCCAGCAGATCGACATCGCAACCACGGCGAGGGACGGGGGCGGCGAGGTGGTCGGCACCGTCGCGAACCCCATCATGGTGTCCTTTCGCATCGCCGCCTCGCAGATTCCGGCCGGGACGGACCCGGCCACGGTCACGGTCCTGCGCAACGGCAGCCCGGCGGCCGCGTGCGCGTCGGATGACGGGACGGCGTCACCGGATCCGTGCGTCGCGAAGCGGCGACAGCTTGCCGACGGTGGCCTGGTGATCGATGTGCTGACGACGCACACCAGCACGTGGAACTTCGCGGTGCTGTCGGACGCGACGGTCGACCCGCCGACCACCACGCCGGGCAATCCGCCGGCCGGCCCGCCCGCGCCGGCTGGCCCCGGCGATCAGGGCGGCGGTGTCCGTCCAGGAGCCAAGGCCCCCGTGCTGACGTTCTCACCGCTGCGCGGCCTTCGTCTGGCGAGCCTCCTGCGTTCCGGCCTTGCGGTCCGGCTGTCGTGCGCGAAGGCGTGTCAGGTCGACATCAAGCTGACGGTGTCCGCCGCGGTGGGCCGGCGGCTGGGGCTGAGCAAGCGCAAGGGCAAGGCGCCGGTGGTCATCGGGTCGGCGTCGGCGAAGCTGACCGACAAGCGCAAGACGGTCGTGGTGCGCCTCACCGCCAAGGCGAGCAAGGCCCTGCACAAGGTTCACTCCACGGTGGTGGTGGCCGTTGTGGTTCGGGCCCGCGACGCCGGCGGAGCGACGATGGCGACGCGCACGGTGAAGGTGAGGCGCTGAGAAGCAAGCAACGACGGTCTCCCTGGGCGTCCGCGTGGCCGGCGCAGGCGCGCGTCAGTGTGACCTTGGTCACGGATTGGTAAGGCGGCTCAAGCCATTGGGCTCCGGTGTCGAGGTATCTGGCTGGGTCTTCTGCCATTTCTCCTCTGACACTCATGGAAGTCCCATATGCCTGAACGCGTCGTCAACATCGCCAGCGAGATCAGTGAGCTCGCGGCCGAGAAGCTGCGACAGATCCAGCGGGTCGCCGACTCGACCAAGACCCTGGCCCTCAACGCGCGCATCGAGGCGGCCCGCGCCGGTGACGATGGCCGTGGCTTCGGCGTCGTCGCCGCCGAGGTCGGAGAGGTCGCCGGGCAGGTCCGGGTCCTCTCCGAGGGGCTGACCGAGGAGATGTCACCGCGGATCGAGGAGCTCAACGTCCTGGGCGGCGAGCTCGTCGCTCAAATCCGCGGCCGCCGGCTGGCCGACCTCGCCCTTAACGCCGTCGAGCTGATCGACCGCAACCTCTACGAGCGCACCTGTGACGTCCGCTGGTGGGCGACGGACTCGGCGCTCGTCGAGGCGTGCACTGAGCCGGAATCGACGCAGCGCGCCGCGTTCGCGTCACACCGGCTCGGCGTGATCCTCGACAGCTACACGGTCTACCTCGACCTGTGGATCGCCGATCGCGACGGGCGCGTCCTGGCCACCGGCCGCCCGGACCGCTACCGCCAGGCCATCGGCGCGAACGTCGCCGGCGAGCCCTGGTTCGATCGCGCCATGACCACCCGCGACGGCGGCGACTTCGCCGTCGACGACATCACCACCGAGCAGCGCCTCGACGGTGCGCCGGTGGCCATCTACTCGACGGCGATCCGCGCCGGCGGCGACCGCCAGGGCGCGGTGCTCGGCGCGCTGGGGATCTTCTTCGACTGGGGTCCGCAGGCCCAGGCGATCGTCGACGGCCTGCGCCTCTCCGACGACGAGCGCGCCCGCACGCGAGCGCTGCTGCTCGACGCACACGGCCGGGTCATCGCCGCCTCCGATCGACGCGGCCTGCTGACCGAGCGGCTGGTCCTGCGCACCGACGGCCGCGAGAGCGGCTACTACGCCGACGGCGAGACGGTCGTCGGCTTCGCCCACACCCCGGGCTATGAGACCTACGAGGGGCTCGGCTGGTACGGGGCGATCGTGCAGGGCACGGCGCGGCGCGGCTGACCGGGCGACGACGGTCTTCTGGCCATCAGCCGATGACCGCATGCGCGATCAGCACCGCTGCACGGTCTGGCGCACCTCTTCGGCCGGCAGGTAAGGGGCGAGGACCAGGCAGGTGAGCTCGGCGAGTGTCGACGGCAGCTCGGCGACGCGGCCTTCGAGGGCGTGGCGCGTGATCAGATGCAGCACGCCCCCGGTGATGAGCTCGGCAGTCAGCAGCGGGAGGTCGGGGTCAGCGTCGTGGCCGGGAGTGAGGAAGGACGTGAACGCCTCGCGCGCGGCGTCGAGATGCTGGTCGCCCCCCGGGACGTAGCGGAGCTCCACCAGGTAGGTGCGTGCGTGTTCGGGCTCGGCACCCAAGAAGCCGAGCAACGCGCGGAGCGCCTCGCGCACGCCGTCGGGCCAGAGGTCCTCGCGCTCGTAGGCGTCCAGCGCCGCGGCGTGGGCCAGGTGCAGGCTCTTGAAGGTGGGGTTCATCGGCCGGCCCCTGCCGAGGCCGACGCGTAGAGCTCGTAACCCGTGGCAGTGAGCGACCACGATCGCCGGCGGCCGCGACGCTCGCCGAGCGTGACGAGCCCCTGATGGTGCAGTCGGTGCAGGTAGCGGCTCACCTGGCTGGCGTGGGTGATGGCCAACTCGCGTTGGAGGTCGGTGTTGCCGGCCCCGGGGTGGGCGGCGAGAAAGGCCAGGGTGCGAAGGAGCCTGGGGGTCACACGCTCGCGCCGGCTGTCGGGCGGTTCAGGCGTCGACGCTTGGATGAGGCTCGCTCGCGGCGTCGAGCAGCGCGGCGGCGGGGGTGCGAGGGCCAGCGTGCCGGCCGTCTCGGCGCCGAAGATCAGCACGAGGCAGGGGTAGGCGACCTCCCGGTAGAGCTCCTCGGGATCGATCCGCGCAGCCGGGGAGGTGAGCTCATCGTGCAGCCGGTCGAGGCCGGCGCTCAGCAGCGCGCGAGCGATGCCGGGGTGTTCGGCGGCGCCCGCGAGGTCCTGGATCATCGCGGCAAGGCGATCGAGCGCTTGCCGGCGTGCTTCGAGTGCGGCCGGGCCGGCGGCGAGCGCCTCGACCACGCACATGCGTGTCAGCTCCGGCTCGTCCTCGATCAGGCAGATCGCCTCCCACGCCGCGGCTCGCAGCCGCTCGGCCGAGGTGTCCCGCTCGGCGCAGCACGCGGCCAGCGCGTTGTAGAGCAGCTCGAAGCCGTGTTCCAGCGCCGCGATGAAGCACTCCTCGCGGTTGTCGAAGTGCTCGTAGAACGTCCGGCGGGACTTGCCGGACCGGACGCTGACGCGCTCGACGCTGGCTGCCGCGTACCCGTGGGTGGCGCTCACCCAGACCATCGCCTCCATCAGCTTGCCGCGATGATCGGTCATGCCCTGCCCTCGTCATCCGGGATGTGCCGCTCGGAGGTGGCCCGATGCGGAATCGAGAAACGACTCTGGTGCTCCATAGCTCGATGGGTGACGACTGTAGACATAGCGATGTGTTGCAGTCAAGCAGATTACCCAAGAGTCAGTTTTGACCGAAATCGTTCCACTGTCGGAGACACTGTTGTCCACCGCGTCAATTCCTTGGGCGGACAAGGCCTGAGGGCGTATAGCCTCTGGCGGGTGGCAAGTCAACGAAAGACACCGGAGCCCCTGTTCAAGCCCCTGCCCTCCGGCAATCGCGGCATCTCACCCGAGCGCGTCGCCCATCACCAGCGCATGCGCTTGATGGGCGCCATGCTCCATGCCTGCGATCAGCACGGGTTCGCCACCGTCACGGTCTCGGAGCTTGCGCGACTGGCCTCGGTCTCCAACCGCGACTTCTACGAGCTTTTCTCCAGCAAAGAGGCCTGCTTCCTGGAGACCCACGACTTCATCGTCGCGGAGGGAACCGCACGGGTCGCCGCTGCGTTTCGTGCTCAGGACGATTGGCGCGACGGGCTGCGCGACGGCTTTGACGCCTTCTTCACCGTCGTCCAGGAGGAGCCGACCGCCGCGCATCTGGTGATCGTCGATGCGCTGACCGCCGGGCCGCAGGCTCGTGCACATCGCCGACGGGCGATGGCGGCGTTCGAGCGCATGCTCCGCGAAGGCCTCGAGCAAGCGGGCCGGCCATCGCGGGTCGATGACGTGACGGTCGGCGCCATCATCGCCGGAACCCGCCGGGTCGTCTACCGCCACCTCCGCGATGGCACGATCGACGAGTTGCGCCAGGCCGGCGGACCGATCATGGAGCTGGTCCTCCTGCTGTGGGAGGCCGCCGGGCGTCGCCCGCTGCCGCAGCCAGGGGAGACCGCTGCCCCCGTCGCGCCGGTGTCCACGCCGCCTGCCGACGCCCCGGCACGGGAGCGGATCCTGGCGGCCGTCGTCGAGCTCGCCGTCGCCGACGGCTACGCCGGTCTGTCGTTGCCGGCCATCGCCAAGACCGCTCGCTGCTCGATCCAGACCTTCTACAAGCACTTCGCCACCAAGGAAGCTGCCTTCGGCGAGGCGCTGTCGCGCGCACATGACGCTGCGCTGGCGGCGGTCGGCCCGACCATGGTCAGCGATGCGCCGTGGCCGCAGCGCGTCGCCGAAGCAGTCACGGCCTTCTTCGAGGACTGCGCCCAGCACCCGGGGGAGTGCGAGCTGCTGCTGCGCAGCGAGATCGGGGGACCACCCGGAACCCTGGACCGGACCGACGCGGCGTTCGCGGCGTTTGTCGCGCTGTTCGTGCCACCGCCGTCGAGCCCGCATGGCGGGGTCCCGGAGCTGCTCGTCGAGTGCCTTGGCGGTGGGCTGATGCACATCCTGCAAGAGCGCCTGGCGCTCACCGGCCCCGCCGGCCTGCCGGCGATCGCCGACCAGGTCACTTACCTCGTGGTGGTCCCGGTCCTGGGCGTCGAGGGTCTCGCGGCCCTGTCGGTCTAGACAGGGCCGTTGCCGTCGGGGCGAAAGCGCGCGAGGGCGTCTCTCCCATTTGATTCGGGAGCCATAGACGTTTCCCAAAGTTAACTCCCAGAGACTTGGGTAATCGACTTGACTCGATCGGGAGAAGCTGTCTAGAGTCGCCTTCGCGAAGACACCGCTGTCTTTGCAGCGCGCCGGGTCGGCGTCTGTGTCTGAATGGGTCAAGAGGAGACGGTGAGGACTTCCATGAGAAGCGACATGGCGACGTCGGTGTCGCAGCAGAGCCGCGCGAGCCGCCACGGGCTGACGGCCTTGGCACTGGCCTTGGCGCTGACGCTGGTCGCGGTGTCGGGAGCCTCGGCGGCGCAGACGCGCGAGACCGTCACGTCGTTCGGACCCGACGGCACCTCGGCCACGACCCTCACCGGTGCCAGCCAGCTGAGCATCGACCAGGCCGCCGGCAAGCTCTACGCCCTCGACCAGGGCACGAGCGAGATCCATGGATTCGACGTCTCGACCCCCGGCGCGCGCGGCCCGCTGGGCGGAGCCTTCCCCCTGACCGTCGCCGCCGCGAACGGCGCACCCGACATCGCGGTCGACAACACCGGCTCGTCGACCGCCGGCAACTTGTACTACCTCGCCGAGTCCTCTGGCCTGTACGGCTACGACGCAGCCGGGGGCGCCCTCGCTGGCGGCTTCCCGGTTTCGGGCTTCGGCGACCCCTGCGGCGACGCTGTCGACGCCTCCGGCCATGTGTGGGTAGGCGATTACAACGCGCTGGCCGTCAAGGAGTTCAGCGCCGCCGGCAGCCCTCTCGGCTCGGTCGACACCTCAGTGCAGGGCAATCCGTGTCACGTCGCCTTCGACGCCGACAACGACCTCTACGTCGCGGCGTACTCCGGTGCGGTGTGGAAGTACACGGCGTCCAGCGGCTACACGGTCGGCACCGAGGTCGACTCCGGACCGACGAGCGCGCTGACGGTGGACCGGTCCACCCACCAGGTCTACGTCGCCCACGCCGACCAGGTGAGCGTGTACGACGCCGCGGGCGCCGCGCTCTACCGCTTCGGCGCAGACGTCACAGGAGCCTTCTGGACCGGTGTGGCGGTCGATCAGGCCACCGGTGAGGTCTTCGTGGCAAGCGCCGGTGACAACACCGTGCACGTCTTCGGGCCGGTGGTCGACGTCGCCGACGTGACGACCGCGACGGCCGCGTCCGTCGGTCCGGCCGGCGCGACCCTGAGGGGCACGGTCAACCCGGTCGGCATCCCGGTCACCGACTGCCACTTCGAGTACGTCGACGACGCCGGCTTCCAGGCCGACGGCTTCGCGAGCGCGACGACCGCCGCCTGCACCCCGGCCCCCGGGTCGGGCTCCAGCGATGTCCCGGTCACCGCCGAGCTCTCCGGCCTGTCTCCCGAGACCACCTACCACGTTCGGCTCCTGGCGGTCAACGCCAACGGCGCGGCGCGCGGGTCCGAGCAGTCGTTCACCACCACCGTCGCGGTGCGAGGGCTCAGCACCGCCACGGCCACCGCCGTCACGAAGACCAGCGCCTCGCTGCACGGATCCCTGGATCCTGACGGCGTCGCGATCACCGACTGCCACTTCTCCTACACCGACGACGCCGACTTCCAAGTCAATGGCTTTGCCAACGCCGCGAGCGCCTCCTGCACGCCCGACCCCGGCTCCAGCGCCGGTCGCGTCGTGGTCACGGCCGCGGTGGGCGGTCTCACCGCCGCCACCACCTACCACTTCCGCCTCGTGGCGACGAACACCTACGGAAGCACCGTGGGCGACGATCACACCTTCCTCACCGCCGAGCCGCCGCTCGCCGCCACCGATGGCTCCGGCCCCGGCGCCGGGCCCGGGCTCGCCACCCTGCAGGGGCGCGTCAACCCCAACGGCTACGCGGTCACGGACTGCAGCTTCGAGTACGGCACGACGCTCGAGTACGGCAGCACGACCCCGTGCGACCAGAGCCCGTCGAGCCTCGGCGCAGGCTCCGCCGACGAGCCGGTCAGCGCGGCGACCGGGCCGCTGGAGCCCAACGCCACCTATCACTACCGCCTGCGCGCCGCGAACGTGACCGGCAGTCGTCGGGGCGACGATCGCACCTTCACCACCGGCCCGGCGGCGGCGGCCGACACCTGTCCCAACGCCGCCATCCGCGCCGCGCAGGGCGTGAGCGCCACGGAGCTGCCCGACTGCATGGCGTTGGAGCAGGTCAGCCCGTCGCGCAAGGGCCAGCAGTGGGCGAGGTCTCCGAGCGTGTCGATCGACGGGTCGCACGTCCTGTTCTCGTCGATCGCCACCCTGGGTGACGCGCCCACCCACCTCAGCGCCTTCGGTGACGACTACGTCGCCACCCGTGGAACGTCTGGCTGGGCGACCTCGTCGACGACCCCGCCGCCCTCGATCACGACGATCGTCGGAGGGGCCATCGCCTACACGCCGGACTTCACCAGCTGGTTCCACCTGGCGGGGACCCCGGACCAGGAAGCGGCCCATGAGCGCGCGGCCTTCCGCGGCGGCATCGGTGGCGTCTTCGCGCCGCTGTCGCCGTTGCTGACGCCGCTGAGCGGCGTCGGCGGGGCGAGCTTCGCCAGCGCCTCCGGCGATCACTCACACCTCTATGTGTTCGGTGGCGAGGAGGGAAGCGACAGGGACACCTCCTACCTGCCCGGCGACCCCCAGCCCGCCGGCTTCGACGTCGACAACAACATCTACGTGATCGCACCCGACACGGATGGCGGGCAGTCGGTGGCCCTGCTGGCCCGCGACCGCGACGGCAAGCTCTGGGGCGGCAACTGCGGAGCGCGCGTTGGCGGCCAGCGGGCCACCAACGGTCCCGATCTCTACCTGCCCAACGGGCACCGCGACCAGGGTGCGATCTCCCCCGACGGCAGCAAGGTGTACTTCTCGACCCGCGCCGACCAGGCGGCCACCGGCGACTGCAGCGCCGCCAGCAAGATGCGCATCCTGGTGCGCGACGAGACGCCCACCGGGCCTCGGATCCAGGAGCTGATCGCGTCCGAGTGCACGCGGGTCTCGCCGGCGTGCGGCACGGACCCGGGCGAGGACGTCTACCAGGGCGCCTCGGTCGACCAGACCCGTGTCTACTTCACCAGCAACCGGCAGCTCGTCGACGCCGACCGTGACGGCGACGCGACCTCGTGCAGCAACACCGCGGCCGTGCCGGGCTGCGACCTCTACGTCTACGACGCCACCAAGCCCGCGGGGCAGCGCCTCACGATGGTCTCCGAGGGCGATGCCAGCGCGGCGACGCCCGGGTCCGGGGCCGACGTCACGAGCTCCATCACGGCGATCTCGGCCGACGGCTCGCACGTCTCCTTCGTGGCCAGGAGCGTCCTCACCACCAAGCCCAATCCTGAAGGCGCGGTGGCCCAGGACGGCGTGAACAACCTCTACGAGTACACCTATCCGGAGGGTGACCTCGCCTACATCGGCACCGTCGACGACGCTGACCGGGGACACCTCTTCGGCGACGCCCGCAACTGGGCCAACGACGCCTACGCGGTGCCGATCCTCGGCGTGGACGCCCAGGGCCACCAGGTCGGCGGCGGCGGTCACGTCCTGCTGTTCAGCTCCCTGGCCCCGTTGACGGCCGACGACCACGACAGCTCCAAGGACGTCTATCGCTACGACGCGGACGCCAAGACGCTCACGCGCGTGTCGAAGGCCGGCCCGGGGGGATCGGACGACGGTGCGTTCAACACCGTCACCGCCGTTCCTCCGGAGGCGCAGAGCCCCACGGACTACGCGGTTCGTGGCCGCTGGGTCAGCGAGGACGGCGACGACGTGGTGTTCGTGACGTCCGAGGCCCTGCTCCCCGGCGACGTGAACCGCGCCGAGGACGCGTACATGTGGCGCGACGGGCATCTCTCCCGCCTGCCAGGGAACGCGAGGGGCGCGGGCGGAGCGGCGCTGAGCTTGCCGACGCTGTCGCCCGACGGTGCGACCGTCGCGTTCGCCACCGACGCGCCGCTGCTGCCGTCCGACGGCGACACGGTCCAAGACATCTACGTCGCGCGAGTCGATGGCGGCTTCCCGATCTCGTCGGCGGCCAAGCCGTGCGACCCGCTGGCCGATGTCTGTCAGGGCGGCGGCGCCGCGCCGATCCTCCCGACGAACGACACCGCGGCGCCCGGGTTGGGCAACGCGCCGACGGCGGGCAAGCTGAGCGTCAAGGCGCTGACGGCGGCGCAGCGAGCGGCGCTGGCACGTGGCTCGACGGTGTCGTTACGCGTCACCGTCGACGGCGCGGGCCGCGTGCGGGCGAGCGGCAGCAGCCTGATCAAGAAGCGGCGGGCGCAGGTGCTGTCGGCGACCGCGACCGCGGCGCGCGCCGGAGCGGTCACGCTGAAGCTCAAGCTGTCGCTGACCGCCCGACGCGCGCTGAGCCGGCTGCACAAGCTGAAGGTCACGCTCACCGTCAGCTACGCCAAGGCGGCGCGGCCGGTGACATCGAGCCTCACGCTCGTCAGCGCCAAGCGAACGACCACGACACGGAAGGGAGGTCGGTCATGAGCTTCCTCACCGATCGAGCCAGTTCCACGAGCGGCCGCCGCAGGGCCGGCCTCGCCACGCTGGCGATCATCGCCTCGCTCGGCCTCGGCGCCGGCAGCGCCGCTGCCGCCCCGTCGCTGGGTGTCAGCCTCACCCATGACGACAGCGAGGTCCAGCGCGTGTCCGTCGAAGCCACCGGCGGGACGTTCAGGCTCTCCTACGGCGGTGACACCACCACCGATCTCCCCGCCAGCGGCGTGAGTGAGACCGAAGGCGCGGCCGGCATGCAGGCCGCCCTCAACGCGCTGCCGTCGATCAGCAGCGGCGGAGGCTCGGTCTCGGTCGCCGCCGTCATCGGCGGCGACGGCGGGCCCCAGTACTTCATCACCTTCGATGGCGGTCCACTGGCGCATGTGGACGTCCCAACGATGACGGCATCACAAGGCTCTGCACCGCTGATCGGCCTGAGCTCGAGGGTCTCGACGGAGACGCTCCACTCGGCGGGGGTCAGCTTCAGCGACCGGCGGATCGACTACCGCGTGAAGGTCACCCCGAGCGGGGTCAGCGGTGCGGTGACGCTCGTCCTTCAGCTCCCAGCCGGTCAGGACGTGTCGTTTCTCAGCCAGAGCGCGGTCCTCAGCGGCGACCCGACCGTGGGCTGGGACTGCACCACGACGCAGTCCTCGGGCGCCCAGCTCGCCACGGCGACCTGCACCCGGTCAGACGTTCCGGCGCCCGGCGCGTCCTATCCGACGCTGCTCGTCATCGGCCGCCCCGGTGCCAACACGCCCGCGGACGCGGTCGCGGTGGCGACGGTGTCCGGCGGTGGTGCCGCACCGGCCACCGCGACCGACGCCTACGCCTACACCCCGGCCCAGGTGTTCGAGATCTCGCGCTTCGAGGCCCGGGCGACGGACGCCACCGGTGCCGACGACACGACGGCCGGCGGACACCCGTTCTCCGCCAACGCCAACTTCCTGTTCCCGCGGTATCGCAACCTCAGCGGTCTCCTGAGCGTCATCCCCAACTCGACCGCGGCTTACTACTACAACCCGATCGAGCATCTCAAGGACGCCTTCACCGACCTGCCGCGAGGGTTCGTCGGCAACCCGCTGGCCGCTCCCGAGCTCTGCCCGGGTCTCGACCAGGTCCTGACGGGGAGCTGCCCACCGGGCAGCGCCGTCGGCGGCGTCACGCTGGACCTCATCGGCTTCGGCACGGGACTTGGACCGCTGGCGGTCTACGCGATCAAGCCCGAGAAGGGAGAGCCGGCCGAGTTCGCCTTCGCCGAGGGCAACTCGAACACGACGTACACCCTCGTTCCGCGGCTGCGGGCCGATGACGGCTACGCGATCACGCTCGTGGCCAACCCGGTGCCGCTGGACCCGACCACGCTCGGCATCGAGGACGTCACGCTCTGCTCGTTCGGGGCAAACACCAAGCGCACCACCCCGCCCGGGTTCAACGGGATCCAGCTCCTCGACGGCTGCAAGCGGGCCGACGACGCCGACGCCAACCCCCAGCCGCTGATCACCAACCCCAGCTACTGCGCCGCGCAGCCGCCCACGACCAGGTTGACGGTGGACTCGTGGGAGCACCCCGACGTCCTGCGCTCCAAGGACTTCGCCGCGCCGGCGCTCACCGGTTGCGACGCGGTGCGGTTCGACCCCACCGCCGTCCTGACGCCGACGTCGCATGACGCCGACGCCGCGACAGGGCTCGACGTCGGGCTGTCGGTGCCGACCGACGGGCTGCTGCAGGATGACGGAATCGCCCAGGCGCACCTCAAGAAGGCGGTCGTGTCGCTGCCGGAGGGCATCACGGTCAACCCGTCGGGCGCCACCGGCCTGGAGGCGTGCACCAACGACCAGCTCAAGCTCGGGACCAACGACGCGACGGCGTGTCCGGACGGCTCGAAGATCGGCACGGTGGAGATCACCACGCCGATCCTCAAGGAGCACCTGACCGGCGACGTGGTCCTGCGCACGCCGACCTCGACCGATCCCACGTCGGGCGGGATGTTCCGTCTGGCGATCATCGTCCAGAGCGAGGAGCGCGGCATCCTCGTCAAGCTTCCCGGCTCGGCCGTCGCCGACCCCGCGACCGGGCGGCTGACCGCGACGTTCGACGACAACCCGCAGCTGCCGTTCAGCGCGCTGAAGCTCAGCCTCAAGGGCGGCTCACGCGGCATCCTCGCGATGCCCCAGGCATGCGGGAGCATCTCGACCACGGCGACGCTGACACCGTGGAGCAGCGCCGCTCCCGTCGTCCAGGCCACCCCGGTGACGGTCACGGGCGCCTGCGCGGCCGGGTTCGCTCCCAAGGTGGACGCGGGTAGCTCCAACCGTCAGGCGGGAGGGTCGGGGACGTTCTCGTTCCAGTTCTCGCGACAGGACGGCGAGCAGTGGGTCAACGGGTTGACGGCCGTGCTGCCGACCGGCCTGCTGGCTGACATCAAGGACGTGCCGCTGTGCACCGGGGCACAGGCCGACGCGGGCGCCTGCCCAGCGGCATCGAGGATCGGAAGCGTTGACGCGTCCGCCGGGTCGGGGACGCCGTTCACCCTGGAGCAGAAGGGCTCGGCGTACCTGACGGACGGCTACAAGGGCTGTGCCTACGGCCTGGATGTCGACATCCCGGTGGTCGCCGGACCGTTCCGCGGCGCCTTCCAGCTGGGTGACGTCAATGTGCGTCAGTCGCTGTGCGTCGATCCGATCGACGCCCACGTGACGGTGACCAGCGATCCCCTGCCGACGATCTGGCACGGCATCCCGCTGCGGGTCCGCAGCGTGACGGTCGCGGTCGATCGGCCGGGCTTCATGCTCAACCCGACGTCGTGTGACGCCAAGGCCGTCACCGCCGCTCTGCGCTCGCCGCAGGGCGCGACGGCGCAGGCCAGCTCGCCCTTCCAGGTCGACGGCTGCGCGGCGCTGGCGCTTAAGCCGAGCCTGGCGATCTCGTTGACCGGCAAGGGGCAGACCACCGACGACAAGCACCCGGGCGTCTCCGCGGTCCTCACGCAGCCCGCCGGCCAGGCCAACCTCAAGCGCGTCCAGGTCAGCCTGCCGCTCAGCCTGGCGCTGGACCCCGACAACGCGCAGGCGCTGTGTGAGTTCACCGACGGCTCGAAGGTCGACCCGGTCTGCCCGGCCGGCTCGATCGTGGGGCACGCGTCGGCACGCACGCCGATCCTCGGTCAGCCGCTGACGGGTCCGGTGTACTTCGTCAAGAACGTCCGCACCGACGCCAAGACCGGCCGGCAGATCAAGACCCTGCCCAAGCTCGTGATCCCGCTGACGGGCCCGAATGGCCTCAGGATCAACCTCGTCGGAACCAGCGGCGTCGTCAGCAACCACCTGGTGACGACATTCGAGAACATCCCCGACGCGCCGGTCAGCGACTTCGCGCTGACCATCACCGGCGGCAAGCACGGCATCTTGGTCATCTCAGGCACCGATATCTGCAAGGCCACGCAGAAGGCCACGCGGCAGGTCGACGGTCAGAACGGCAAGACCGCCGACGCGACGATCACGCTCTCGACGCCGTGCAGGCTCGGCGTCGTCGCCTCCAGCCACAGCTCGAAGTCCCTGAGCGTCACCATCGGTGGGGTCGGAGGCGGAAGGGTCGTCGTCTCGGGGAAGGGCATCGTCACCACATCGCGCACGATCGCCGATGCGACCACGGTGACGGTGCAGCCGAGGCTGACCAGCTCGGTGCGCCGGACGTTGGCGCGCCGTCACGACGTCAGGCTGACGGTTGCGGTGTCCTACCGGCCCAAGGGTGCCAAGAAGGCACGCGTCGCTCACAAGCGCCTGCTCATCCACGGCCGGGCCAAGGCGCAGCGCAAGTGACGCGGTGCGATCCTCCTACGGCTGCCCCGGCGGCAGCCCCGCCATCCGCAGCGACTGCGCGATCGTCACGAAGTCCTGCTGGAAGTCGTGGAGGATGAGCGGCTGGCCGGCGCCGTCGGGTGAGACCGACGGCGCCTGGGCCGGCGCGGCCTGACGCTGCTCGCGGGCCTTGGTGCGCCAGGCGTCGATCTTGCCTTGGACATCATCATGGTCCGGGATGTCGCTGCGCAGCGCGTCGGCGAGCGCGACGCCGACGTGGCGGGCGCCCTGGACGCGCTGGGGCATCTGCGCGATCGCGTTGTCAGGGTCCTTGGCGAACCGGCGCAGGATCGTCTTGATCAAGCTGGTGTGGTCGAAGACCTCGTGGCAGACGCCCTTGGCGACCCTCGGTCCGATCAGCAGCGCCGGCACACGGACGCCGAGCGTGGCGTAGCCCGAGTCGTCGTGGACGGCCGGCGGCTTGACGTGGTCATAAAAGCCACCGTGCTCGTCGTAGACGACGACCAGCAGCGTCTCGTTCCAGCTCGGGCTGCGGACGAGCGCCTCGTAGATCTGCAGGATGAACGCCTGGCCGGCCCGGATGTCTGACGGCGGGTGGTCGTCGTTGGAGTTGGGGTCCAAGACGTTGAGGTCGATGAAGTTGGGGTCGATCCAGGAGACGTCGCGCAGCTCGCCCTTGGCGGCGTCGTCGAGGAAGCTGTCGTGGCCGACGATGAGCCCCTCGCCGACCTGGGTCGCCAGCGCCAGCTTGCGGCGGTCAAAGAACGCGAAGTTGTCGCGGTTGATGTGCTTGAAGTCGCGATGGCGGCCGTCAGCGGCGCGCAGCGTGGCGGGGTCGTGGGAGTACCAGCGCCACTGCTTGTCCTCGAGGTGGTGGGTGAAGGTCGGGACGTCGTAGATGGGCGCCCCGGCGAGCAGGTCCGGATGGCCCGGCAGCATGTCGGTCAGCGCCTTGATGAAGCTGAGCTTGACCTTGGGCCCCTCGCGGCCGGCGAGCGAGTACAGGCGGTTGGGCCAGGTGTCACCGGGCACCGAGCTGTGCCAGGCGTCGCAGACGCAGTAGTTCCGCGCGAGGAAGTCATAGGTCGGGAGGTCCTGGCCCGTGTAGTGGCCCATCGGCACCGACCACAGCTGGCGGGCGACGTTGTCGGCGGGCTTGCGCGTTTCGACGAACGCCTGGACGAAGCCGCCGTTGTGGCCGTCGGGATGGGGATGGGCCGGGTAGCCCGCGCCGAGCTGGGTCGCGACGCCGTGCTTGGAGTGGTCGGGGTCCAGCGCCTTGCGCAGCGCCTCGCCGGCGCGCATGACGGTGTTGGCGTCCGCGTCGAAGGCGTGGATCGGCACGGCGTTGCCGTCGCGATCGAGGTTGAGCTCGGAGCCGGTGAGGCCGTTGACCTCCGGCATGCCGTCGCCGGTGAGGTAGCCGAGCATGTGATCGAAGGAGCGGTTCTCCATCATCACCACCACGACGTGCTTGACCTGCTGGAGACGGTCGAGATGCTCCTCGTCGCTCATGCGCCCTGCCCTTTCGCTCAGCGATCAGTGGTTGTCGACGACCTTACTGACCCGCATCGCCTCATCGATGCCGAAGAACGTGCAGACGCAGACGTAGCTGATGGCCGGAAGGGCGTCGGGCAGCTCGTGCAGGCAGCCCCGCAGGGCGTGGTCGCGCACGACCTCCTCGATGCCGCCGCCGATGCAGAGCGAGACGGTCGGGGGGTCGGGCGCCGGGCGCCCCATCGCCGCGAAGCCCGGCCCGAGGAACTCGCAGAAGAGATCCAGCATGCTCTGCTGCTGGGCCTGCACCAGCGGCCCGAGGCGGGGGAGCTCGACGGTCGCCAGGAAGGTCATCTCCGGGCAGCCGGCCATGTCGCGCAGCATCGCCGCGAGGGCGAGGTGGGCGACGAGCGGGCAGTCGCCGTCGATGTGCATGAAGCTCTCGGCCAGGCGGCTGAAGGACTGCTGCGTCGCGGCCTGCACGGTGTCGAGCAGGCACTCGGCCTCGCTGTGCCAGAAGGCCGTGACGGTCTCGGTCGGCACGCCCGCGCGCTGCGCGACATCGGCGAGCCGCGTTGCCTCATAGCCCTGGTCGTAGACCACGGCGGCGAAGGTCGCCATGAGCTCTTCGCGTTCGTCTCGGGGCACGAACGTTGACGTCGGAAGACGACCGCGTTCCATTTTGTCGACTGTACGGGCAAGCGATGCCACGCCGCAACGGCGACTTGGTGACGGCAAGGCCCGCGCGCGGCGCGCTCAGTTGGCCAGCGGGCTGCCGGTCAGCTCGGCGACCCGGCGCGCCTCGTCGGCGCCGAAGAACGGCGTCAGGCACTGCAGGCTCAGCGCCGGCAGCTCACCCGGCAACTCGGCGATCCGGTCGTCCTGGGCGAAGCGACGAAGCACCGCCATGATCCCGTTGAGCACCATCTCAAGTGCCGACAGGGGCTGGGGCGCCTGCTGCTCGCCCGCCGGGATCTGGCCGGCGATCAGCTGGAAGAACAGCGCGATGTAGCGCTTGCGCAACGCCAGCGCGACGACCGCGATGTCCGGGTCGTCGTTGACGGCCAGCGCCGCGTAAGCCGGCGTGCGGCCGATGTGCCACAGCGCCGCCTCGAGCGCTCGATGGGCGGCCAGCGGCGGGTCGTCGGCCGCGCCCAGGAACGCGCCGGCGGCGATCATGACCAGCCGGCCGGCCCACCAGCCCAGGGCCTGGGTGGCGCAGTCGAGCTCGTCGTGGAAGAGCGTGTTGGCGACGTCGAGCTCGACGCCGACCTGTTGTGCGACATCGCTGAGGCGCGTCGCTTCCAGGCCGTCGCGCGCCACGGTCTCGGCGAAGGCGTCCATCAGGCGGCGGCGATCGTCGGAGGTCGCGGCCGCGTCGGGCTCCTGGACCGCGGCGTCGGCCGCGCGGGCGGCCGCGGGCAGGCCCAGGAGCGGGGTGAGGATGACCTCGATCATCGGCGCGGCGAGCGCCGGCAGCTCGGCCGCGCGCCCGTCCAGCACCCACTCGGCCGCCAGCGCGCTCAGCCCGCCCGTCATCGCCGCCGGCAGCACGCGCGGCAGTGCGGACCCGCCGGCGGCGCGCCCCAGCTGGCGGGTGAAGGCCTGCAACGTCTCGTCGACTGCCGGCGCGCCGGCGCGGCCGGCCGACGCCGCGTCGACGAGCAGCAGGCGCGCGCGCTCGGGCCGGGCCTCGAGCAGGCGCAGGCAGGCGATGGTGGCGGCGGCGACCTTGGCGGGACGATCCGGCTGGCGCGAGGCCGCGTGCCAGGCGGCGGCGAAGAGCGCGCTGAACGCGCTGTCGTACGCGGCCGCCCACGCGTCTTCCTTGGTCGCGAAGTGCTCGTAGAACGCTTCGAGCGAGAGGCCGGCGCAGGTGACCAGCTCGCGGACGGTCGTCGCCTCGAAGCCCTGCTGCGCCGACACGTACAGGACGGCCTCGAGGATCCGCGCGCGCTGATGGCGGCGCACGAAGCCCGAGGGCAGGCCGTGGCGGCCGCCCGGCAGCGCCTCGATGACCGGCGGCGGCGGGGTGACCGGCGCGGGCACGAGCAGCGGATCGGGCACCGGCAGCGGGCGCGGGTCGTCGGTCTCGTACATCGCGCCCCAGGTGGCGAGGTCCAGCGCGGCGGCGCGCAGCGGTCGCAGGCGACCGGACCGCAGATGGCCGTCGAGGACGTGCATCGTGCCGCCGGCGAGCACGGTCAGCACGGCCTCGGAGATGGTCAGCGTCCCGTCCACGGTCGCTGCCTGTCGCAGCCGATCACGCAGGCCGGCGGTCAGCGAGCGGCGGCGCTGCAGCCCCGGCGGCCCGAGGGCGCCGAGCTCGATGATCGCCGTGCGGGCGGCCGCGGGCTGGTCGACGACGATGTCGACGACCGCCGAGAGGACGCCCGCCAGCGCGTCGCGCAGATCTCCTGGCGCGATGGCCCGCGTCCGCAGGCGGCTGCCGGCGTCGGCGATGGCCGCGTCGACGGCGGCAAGGACCAGCTCCTGCTTGCCGGCGAACAGGTCGTAGAACGTCGCGGTCGACACGTTCGCGGCGCTGGCGAGCTGGGTCACGGAGGCCGCGCCGTAGCCCTGCTCGGCGACGACCTCGATCGCGGCGGCTTGTAGCCGCGCGCGGTACTCGGCGGCGGCGGCGTCGGCGTCCAGCGCATGCCGCCCGCGCGGCAGCCGGCGAGACGGACGTTCGACGGGGGCCATACGCCGTCGAGGATACGCCAAAGAACACCTCGGACACCATGTCCGTCGAGTTCGACAGAAAGAATTGATTCGGAAAACTAGACGTGTTTCGACTACGATCACGTCCATGTCGAGAAACAGCGACGTTGCCTCGACGGCGGCCGTCGAGCTCGAGGCGCTCCCACCGGAGGCGCAGGCGTTCCACCGGCGGGCCCGGATCGTCGACGCGGCGGTGCGCGAGATCGCCGAACGCGGCTACGGCGCGGTGACGGTCGCCGACATCGCCGAGCGCGCCGGCGTCACACGCAGCGTGTTCTATGGGACCTTCGGCGACAAGCAGGAGGCGCTGATCTGGGCCTACGACGCGGCCGCGGCCTACGCGATCCCCCAGATCCTCGACGCGCTCGCCGCCGAGCGCGACTGGGTCCGCGGCGCGGCGGCGGCGCTGGGCACCTACCTGACGATCCTCGACTGCGACCGCGCGTGGGCGCTCGTCTGCCTGCGCGACGTGCCGGCCGCCGGCGAGCGCGCGCGGGCGGCCCGTGACGCGGTGCGGGCTCCCATCCTGCGCGCGCTGGAGGAGCAGGTCGCGACGCAGCCGCCGGCCGGGGTGGGGGTGGACACCGTGCTGACCGCGATCGACGCCGTCACGATCGACTGCCTGCGTCACGATCCGGGGCAATCGCTGCTGGAGCGCCAGGAAGAGCTGACGGCCCTCGCCCTGGCGGCGTTCACCGACGAGCCCGCGGCGCTGGAGCCTGCGGCGGCTGAGTTGCAGGAGTCGCCGTTCGGCGGCGGGGAGCTCGATGTGCTGCTGGGCGGGGGAGAGACTGCGCAGGCCGATCTGGAACGGCTGGTGATCGAGGCCGCCGCGCAGCGCGACGGCCCGGCGTTGTGGCGCGTCGTCGTCGCGCTGGCGCAGCGCCGGGCGGCCGGCGAGCGGGTCGCCGAGCGCGCCGAGCAGCTCGCGCTCGACGCGCTGGACGAGGCGTGGTTCTTCGGGTTGGTGCTCGATCCGCGCCGGCCGCCGGCCGACGCCGCCGTGTCGCACGAGGAGCTGCGCCACCTGCGCTTCCTCGCCGCGCATCCGGCGAGCACGGGGGAGGAGATCCGGCGGGGCCTGGGGGTCCGCCACCTGTCCCAGGTCAACCGCACGCTGCGCCGCCTGGAGGCGCGGGGGCTGGTGCGCCGGGCGCCGGGGGCGGGCCGTTCGAGCGCGTGGACGGTGAAGTCAACGAGCCTGGACGAGTTACTCGACTGAAATTTCTATACCGGCAAAACTTGACTCCGAACATCTAGGCGTTTACGGTGCTCGTCGCACCACGGGTTGCCGGTTTGGCAAGGCGTCGGTGTGAGGGAGCGGTGAGCCGCCGGGAAGGCGGCCGCCGTGGGTTGAGAGATCACTGCTGGAGGAGATGACGTGTCCGCTGTACCTGTCCCCGGGGTATCGATGGCCCCTGCCGTGTCGCAGACGCGGGAGGCCGAGACGGTCCCGCACGCGCGGCGCAGCCGGATCGTCGGCGGCACCTCGGCCCAGCGCGACCGGCTGATCGGCGCGATGGGCGAGCTGGTTGCCGAGGTGGGGCTTCCGGCGGTCGGCGTCCACCACGTCTGCCAGCGGGCGGGCATGTCGCGCCGCACGTTTTACGACCACTACGAGCACCGCGACGCCTGCTTCATGGACACCCTGCAGGAGGCCTTCGACCGGCTGCTGGCCCATGTCGAGGAGGCGGTCGACGCCGCCGAACCCGAGTGGGAGGCGCGCACGGTCGCCGCGACCCGCGCGCTGATCGGCGCGCTGGATGCCGATCGCGTCCTGGCGCAGCTCTGCGTGGTCTCGGCGCTGGGCGCCGGCCACGACGCGCTCGTCCTGCGCCACGGCGTGGCGGACAGGATCGTCGCGATGCTGGGCGACGCGCCCGCGCCGCTGGCACCGACCGAGCTGGTGCTCGCGGGTGCGTTTGGCGCGCTGTGGGACCTCGTCCACCGCCGCCTGACCGAGCAGCCCGGCGGGTCGCTGGCCGACCTCGGGGAGGTCGCGACCTACCTGGTGCTCGCGCCGTTCGCCGGCCGCCGCCGCGCGGTGACGCTCGCCGGCCGGGGAAGCTCGATCGCCTTCGTGACGCGCTGGAGCCCGAGGGCCGCCGGTGCTGACGTCCGCGGCCTGGTCGTCACCGAGCTCACGCGCCAGACGCTGAGCTACCTCAAGGCCCATCCGGGCGCGTGCAACGTCGACATCGCCCGCGGGGTCGATGTCCGGCACGAGAGCCAGATCAGCCGACACCTCGTCCGGCTCGAGCGCGCAGGCGTTGTGCGCCGCCGCAAAGAGGGTCGCACCAATGCTTGGCAGCTCACCATTCTCGGCAGCGAGGCCGCCGACGCGGTGCTCGGCCTTTCCGACGGTTCCCAGCGATGAGAGAGAGAACGATGCACACGTCCTTGCCGGCCCTTCCTTCGAGCGGGACTACCTGCATGACCGACTGTTTGGCTGATGGCGGCGTTGGGGCGCCGGCGAGTCTGGCTCTCCATCTGCGTTTCGCGCGGCTTGTCACGCTTGTCGTTGTCGCGCTGCTCGTCTTCGGTGTGGCTTCGGCCTCGGCCGTCCAGACCCATGCGTTCTCGTCGAGCTTCGGGTCGGCGGGCGCAGGGGCGGGCCAGCTTTCGGGCCCGGCGAGCGTGGCGGTCAACAACCAGACCCATGACGTCTACGTCGCCGACACCGGGAACGTGCGGGTCTCGCAGTTCTCGGCGTCCGGGACGTTCATCCGCGCCTTTGGCTGGGGCGTGGCGGACGGGCTGCCGGTGGCCGAGACCTGCACGCTGAGCTGTGAGGCCGGGGTGGCGGCGTCGGGTGCGCTGGCCACGCCGACGTTCATCGCCGTCGACAACTCGGCGGGCGCGTCAGCGGGCGACGTCTATGTCGGCGACACCGCGACCAACGCCGTGTTCAAGTTCGACGCCACCGGCAACCTCGTCACCACGTGGGGCAGCGGCGGCCGGCTCGACGGCTCGACGGCGACCGACGGCCCGTTCGGTGCGCTGGCGGGGATGACCGTCGACACTAGTGGCACGCTCGACGTCTTTGACACCAACACCAGAATGTTCGAGTTCGGTCAGAACGGCAGCTTCTCGACCAACTTCACGACCGTCCGCGGGACCAGTCCGGCCGGCCTGTCGGTCGATGCGGCGGGCACCTTCTTCAAGGTCAACGGCGACCTCAGCGTCGAGCAGTTCGGTGCGGCCGGTGACGACATCGGCCAGGTCACGACCGGGGCCACGAGCACCGGCATCGCCACCGAGCTCTCCACCGGCGACCTCTACGTCGACAACGGCGCCACGATCGACCACTACACCTTCACGACCTGCACGCCGACGCCGAGCGCCGGCTGCACGCCGGCCGACTCCTTCGGCGCGGGCGCCCTCACCGCAGGCGCGGGCCTCGCGGTCGACCCGTCCGATCAGACGGCTTATGCGGCCGACGCCGGGGCGGCGCAGATCGACGTCTTCGTCCCGGTCATCGTGCCCGACGCCGGCACCGACGCCGCCTCCAGCGTCCAGGCCGACTCCGCCGTCCTCAACGGCCATCTCGATCCGGCCGGCGGCGGCGCCACCACCGATTGTCACTTCGAATACGTCGATGACACCGCCTTCCAGGCCGGCGGCTTTGCCACACCCTCCACCGCGCCCTGTGCTGAGGGCAGCGCGTTCTCGAGCCCGGCCAGCGTCCACGCGGCTCTCACCGGCCTGACGCGTGCCACCACCTATCACGCGCGCCTCGTCGTCACCAACGCCAACGGCACCACGCGCGGCGGCGACCAGACCTTCACCACCCAGAGCGCGCCCACCGTCGGCGACTCCTTTGCTAGCGAGGTCGGAACCTCCGAGGCGACCGTCAACGCCGTGATCAACCCGCACGGGCTCGCGACCACCTACCGCGTCGAGTACGGCAGCGACACGAGCTATGGCACCAGCGTGCCCGCTCCCGACGCGCCGGTCGGCTCCGGCACCGGTGACGTCAGCGTCCGTCAGCTCCTGTCAGGCCTCAGCCCTGACACCACCTACCACTACCGCGTCGTCGCCACCAACCTGGTCGACACAGTGACCGGTCCTGATCGCACCTTCCACACCACCGCCAATCCTGTCGCCGGCGAAGACGCCTGCCCCAACGCCTCGCAGCGCACCGGCTATGCCGGCTACCTCTTGGACTGCCGCGCCTACGAGCAGGTCTCGCCGGTCGACAAGAACAACACCGACGCTCTCGCGGTGTTCCAAGGCGTTCCGGCGGATATCTCGCGCAGCTCGACTTCGGGCGATGGCCTGCTGTTTGCGACCATCGGCGGACAGTTCGCCGGCGAGCCGAGCGGCGCGTTTTATAACTACTACCTCTCGCGCCGTGGTGCGACGGGCTGGGCGACGCACGGGATCAACGCACCGATCGGCGCCGGGAACCAAGGAGATCTTCCGGACTCATACGGCAACCGGCTGTTCACCGGCGACCTCGACGCTGGCGTGGTCACCACCGATCGAGGGCCGACGCTGACCAGCGATGCGACCGTGGGACAGGGGAACGTCTATCTCTCCGACCTCTCCGACCCGGCCCAGCCGACCTACCGCGTGCTCACGCCGCGCTTTCCCAATGGCGGTGGGGCCAGCGTCAAGGGCGCCTCGGCCGACCTCACGCACGTCGTCTTCGAGTCGCGCGACGCGCTGACCGCCGATGCTCCGTTGCTGCAGATCTCCACGGGTTACAACGGTCCGGTGTACGCGAAGAACATCTATGAGCGGGTGGGGGGCACATTGCGTCTCGTCAACATCGCGCCCGATGGGACGCCGATCGCCGCGGATGGCAATCGCGTCACGGTTGAGCGTGGGGCGGTCTCGGCGGACGGTGCGCGTATCGTCTTCCAGGGCGGGGACGGCAATCTCTATGTGCGTGAGAACGGTACGAGCACCGTGCAGCTGGATGCCTCGCAGGGTGCTGGGCCCGGGGGAGGTGGAGTGTTTCTCGCAGCCAGCACCAACGGCTCGAAGGTCGTCTTCTTTGACGACGACACTGCCGGCCTGACGCCCGACACCATCGCGGGCAGTGGGAGGAACCTCTACCTCTATGACCTCGACGCGCACACGCTGACCGATCTCACGCCGAGCGCGCACGCCGATGTCGGCGGCGTCGTGGGCGTGAGCGATGACGGCTCCTACATCTACTACGCCACCCTGAGCGGGAATTGCCAGCCGGGAGACCCGCAGACCAGCTGCAGCATCTTCCTGTACCACGCCGGCACGACGCGGCTGGTCAGCACGGTGACTGGTGACGACTACAACGATTGGCAACAAGGCGGGACGGGCGGGGCGATCTACGGTCCGGTCTCGGTCACCCCTGACGGATCTCATCTCGTCTTTCAGTCGCAGGGGATATCGGCGGGGTATGACAACGCTGCGGCGAGCGGCGACTGCGGTGTCCATTCCTGGACCAGCGCGGCGTTCGGACCCCACTGCCCGGAGGTCTACGTCTATGACGCCTCGTCTGACCACCTGACGTGCGTCTCGTGCAACCCGACCGGCGCGCGTCCGCAAGGAGCGTCCATTCTCTCGGCGTCGGCCCCGGGAGTCCTCGGGTACGTGGGGTACGGGGTTCACAGCATCTCCGACGATGGCCAGCGCGTGTTCTTCAACAGCGGCGACGCGCTGAGCGCTCGCGATGCGAACAGCATTCACGGCTGCGCGCCGACCGGCTCTCTGCGCACGACCTTGCCCTGTCAGGACGTGTATGAGTGGGAGGCCGATGGGTCAGGATCCTGCCATTCCGCGGCCAGTAATGGTGGTTGTCTGAAGCTGATCTCCAGTGGCAGCGGTGACTCCGAGGCGCTCTTCCTCGACGCCAGTCCCGATGGCCGTGATGTGTTCTTCGCCACCCGTGACCAGCTCGTCGGTCAGGACAACGACAACCTCTACGACGTGTACGACGCACGCGCGGGGGGCGGCATCTCGTCGCAGTCTCCGCCGTCGCCGTCGCCGCCGTGCGCCGGTGATGCCTGCAAGGGCGCACTGGGCAGCGCGTCGTCGCCGCTCAGCGCTGCGACGGTCAGCTTCGCCGGTCCGGGCAATGCAACACCGACCGTGGCGAAGGCGATCGCGAACGTTCGCGTCAGCCGCAAGACGATCGTTGGTGAGCGTCTCGTGCTGACCGTCAAGGTGCCGGCCCGAGGGCGCATCACGATCTCGGGCGCACACATCAAGACCGCCCGCAAGAGCGCGACCAAAGCCGGGACCTACAAGATCACCGTGTCGCTGAGCACCGCCGGCAGGCGGCTCCTCAAGGCCAAGCACCGGCTCAAGCTCACCGCACGGGTCGGCTACACACCCGGCACCGGTGACGCGTCGTCCGCGACGGTGGCAGTGACGCTGAAGAGCAGGAGCGGCAAGTGAGCGCGCCAACGACCATCACCTGCCCGAGCAGAGAGGCCAGCATGACACGATCCAACAGCAAGACCCCGATCTACGCGACGCTCGTCGTGCTGTCCCTGATGGCCATGTTGGTCCTCGTGAGCCAGGCGACGGCCGAGACCGGTCGCCAGCAGACCGCTACGTTCGGCAGCTTTACCGGTCGGAGCCCGCAGGCGCTGACCGTCGATCAGGCCACCGGCGATGTCTACGCGCTGGACGCCGACGCCGGTGCGCTGATGCGGTTTACCGCGACCGGTGCCCCGGACGACTTCACCGCCGGGCCCGGAGCCGGCACCAACCGGATCACGGGCCTGCCGCTTCTCAGTATCGACTACCGCCTCGCGGGGGTTGCGGTCGACAACTCCGGCGGTCCGGCCGATGGAGACGTCTATGTTGCCGACGGCGCGGGTGCGATCCAGGTCTTCGCGCGCAGCGGCGCGGCGCTGACGACCCTGCACGGCTCGGGCACGACGGCCGGAAGCTTCGGCCTGGCCTGCGGTGTGGCCGTCGACCAGGCAAACGGCGACGTCTACGTCGGCGACTACAGCGACCAGCGTCTGTGGCGTTACTCGCCGTCGACCTCCACCGTCGCGGAGTCCGACTACTCCGGTGCGGTGGCGACGGCGATCACGCCGTGTGCGGTCGCCGTGGCCGCCGACAAGGTGTACACGGCCGACACCTACGATCTCCCCGCGACGCTCAGTCTTCAGAACAATGTCGACCGCTTCAACGTCTCAGATTTCGCTCTCGGAACGCCGCCGCCCAGCCCGACCCCAACCGTCATTCGCGCCGATGGTCCGACCGCGCTGGCTACCGACCCGGCCTCCGGAAACCTCTACATCGGCGAGAGCGTGTCTGACGGCCACGTCCACGTCCTCGATCCCTCCGGGACATCGCTCTACTACTTCGCCGGCGACGCGGCGCTCTCGAGCCCGTTGGGCGTCGCGGTCAACGGCGCCACGGGGCGCGCCTACCTCGCCGATGGCTTTCACAACATCATCGACGTCTTCGCGCCGGCCGCGCCGCGGCCGGGCTTCGGCTTCAAGAGCTTCGACGGCGGCGTCTTCGACCAGGACGGCAACGCGGTCACGCAGGCCGGGTCGCACCCGTACGAGGCGAAGACGTCGCTCTCGATCAACCCGACGTTCGATGCCGCCGGACATCCGATCCCTGAGGGGGTTGCGAAGGATCTTCAGGTCGATCTTCCGCCCGGCCTGATCGGCGACCCCAACGCCGTGCCGACCTGCACACAGCAGAAGTTCATCGAGTTCACCTGCCCGAACGACACGGCGGTCGGCTACATCGGCACCCGCACGACCACCGATGGCCACACCCAGTTCTCGTGGAGCAAAATCGCCAGCCTCGACCCGCCGCCGGGTGTCCCTGCCGAGTTCGGCTTCGTGTACAACGGCGTCCCCATCCGGCTGGATGCATCGGTCCGCACCGGTGGCGACTACGGCCTGAGCGTCACCGTCACCGACATCAACGAGACGCAGGGCCTTCTGTCCAGCTCCGTCACGTTCTGGGGTGTCCCGGCCGATCCAGGCCACGACGCCTTGCGCGGAAGCTGTCTCAGCCCTCTCGGCCGCGTTGACGGGTCCGATGTGCCGATCAGCGCGGGTGACTGCCCATCAGACCAGCCGCTCAGGCCGCTGTTGACGCTTCCGGCCTCGTGCACCGGGCCGGTCACCACGACCGTCCGCGCCGACCCATGGGAGAACCCCGGGGTCTTCGCGACCGCGAGCTTCCTGAGTCATGACAACCAGGGCGACCCTGTCGGTGGGACCGGCTGTGACCGCCTCGACTTCACGCCGTCGATCAGCGTCAGCGCTGACACGTCTGCCGCTGACGCGCCCGCAGGACTGCACGTCGCTCTTCATTTGCCGCTCGGGGGCCTTCGCGATGTCAACGGTCTGGCCGAGGCCAACCTCAAGCAGGCGGTGGTGACGCTGCCCACAGGGTTCAGCGTCAACCCCGCGGCGGCCGATGGGTTGCAGGGTTGCTCGTCGGCGCAGGTCGACCTTCATGGGGCGGGTGCGGCGCACTGTCCGGATGCTTCGAAGGTCGGGTCGGTGGAGATCGACACGCCGTTGCTGGATCATCCGATCAAGGGCTCGGTGTATCTGGCGGCCCAGAACGACAATCCGACCAACTCGGTGTTGGGCATCTACGTCGCTGTCGACGACCAGGAGTCGGGGGTCGTGGTCAAGTTGGCGGGCAAGGTGCACGCCGATCCGGCCACCGGCCAGCTGACGACGACGTTTGATGACAACCCGCAGTTGCCGTTCACCGATTTCAAGCTGGACTTCTTCGGCGGGCCGCACGCAGCACTGTCGACCCCCGAGACGTGCGGGACGTTCACGACGACGACAGCACTCTCGCCGTGGAGCGGGACGCCGGCTAAGACGCCGAGCGACAGCTCGGTGATCGACGCCAATTGCGCGGGCGGGTTCGCTCCGTCGTTTGCGGCGGGCGCCACGAATCCCTCGGCGGGGCACGCAACGGGCTTCACGCTGCAGTTGGCGCGTGCTGATGGTCAGGAGCACATCCGCACGGTCACCACGACGTTGCCGGGCGGTCTGCTGGCAAACGTCGGCTCGGTGCCGTTGTGCTCGGATGCCGATGCCTCGGCGGGGACGTGTCCCGCCGGCTCGCAGGTCGGCAGCACCGACTCGGCAGCCGGGCCGGGCTCTGCACCCTTCCATCTGCCGGGCAAGGTGTTCCTGACCGGCCCGTACAAGGGCGGACCGTATGGTCTGTCGATCGTCGTGCCGGCGATCGCTGGGCCGTTCAACCTCGGCACCGTGGTCGTGCGTGCGGCGATCCAGGTCGATCCGATCGACGCGCATGTGACCGTCGTCTCCGATGACGTGCCGAAGATCCTCGACGTCAAGGGCGACGACGGCGACACCAACGGGTTCCCGGTGCGGATCCGCTCGATCGCGGTCAACATCGACCGGCCCGGGTTCATGCTCAACCCGACCTCGTGTGATCCGATGAGCATCGGCGGGTCGATCGGCTCCTGGGAAGGCTCGACCGCGACGGTCTCCAGCCGCTTCCAGGTCGGCGGCTGCGCCGCCCTGCCCGTCGCGCCGAAGCTGGCGATCGCACTGACGGGCAAGGGCCAGACGACCGACGACAAGCACCCCGGCGTGCACGCGACGGTCAGCCAGGCCCCGGGGCAGGCCAACCTCAAGAAGGTCACCGTCAGCCTCCCGCTGAGCCTGGCCCTGGACCCCGACAACGCCCAAGCGCTGTGTGAGTTCACGGATGGTTCGAAGATCGACCCGACGTGTCCGAAGGGCAGCATCGTCGGCAAGGCGGTCGCGCACACGCCGATCCTCGATCAGCCGGTGACCGGGCCGGTGTACTTCGTCAAGAACATCCGCAAGGACCCCAAGTCGGGCCGCGAGATCCGCACCCTGCCCAAGCTCGTGATCCCGCTCACCGGTGAGAACGGCATCCGCCTCAACCTCGTCGGCACCAGCAACGTCGTCAACAACCGACTCGTGACGACCTTCGACAACATCCCCGACGCACCGGTGTCGGACTTCACCCTCGACATCGACGGGGGCAAGAGCGGCATCCTCGTCGTCTCGGGCACCGACATCTGCAAATCCACCCAAGTGGCCGACCAGCAGATCAACGGCCAAAACGGCAAGACCGCTAACGCCGATGTCTATCTCCAGACCCCGGCGTGCCCGCTGAAGATCCTGTCCAAGACGGTCGGCAAGACCAGCGTCGCGGTCAAGGTCGGCGGCCTCGGTGCCGGGAAGGTCACCGTGACGGGCAAGGGGATCAAGAAGACGACCAAGACCATCACCAAGTCGACGGTCGCCACGATCACCGCCAAGCGCACCAAGGGCAAGCCCGGCAAGGTCACGGTCTCCTTCGACCCAACCGGGCCGGCGAAGGCGCGCAAGACGAGCAAGTAGGACTGGCGCGTGTCCCGGGTCGCGGCGGGTGCCGCGACCCGGGCCGGCTTGGCTCAGCCCTTGACCGCCTTGGCGTAGACGCCGAACAGCCGGTCCAGCGCCTGAGCGGCGAGGCGGTCGACGGTGATCTCGGCGAGGAGGTCGGGCTCGATCGGCTTGTCGACAGGCAGACCGTCGAGCCGGTCGTTGTTGCAGCGGGCCAGGTCGTAGCGGCGGTGGCGCAACTGCTCGACGAGGTCGTCGGTCAACGGGACCTCGAACTCCTCGGCGTCGGTACCGGGACCGCCGGGGTCCCAGCCGACGGCGGTGATGAGCGCCGTCGCGGCACAGAAGCGCATCGCCAGCGCGTACTGGGCCTCGGGGCCGTAGAGGAGGAAGTCCTCGAACAACTCGTGGCCGAGATCCATGACGGTCTTGGCCTGGAGTCGGAGGACGTCGGCGGTCTCGCGGTCGACGACGACCAAGCGAGCGTGGGTACGCTGCGGGGTACTCATGGGAGTTGTAGCTCCTTTGGGTCATGCCCCCGGCCGTTCCAGCGGTGCGGGGGTGATGTTTTGGATGAGTGGGGGAGACTAGGGGGTGGGGCGGATGGATGTGGAGTTGTTGGTGTGGTTGGAGTCCCCTCACCACCTGCCGGGCGTCCGGCAGCTCGACGCTGTATATCACGCATTTGTGATAATCTTATCACATGGCTGCGATAAGAAGTCATGTGCTACCGGTTGGTCCCCCGGTGCCGCGACGTCGTCAGATCGGCCGCGAAGGGGATATCGCGCGCTTGGCCGATCAGCTGCGCAACGGCGAACACACAGTCCTCGCCGATCGCCGGCGCACCGGGAAGGCGACGGTCGCGCTCGGTGCCCTTGACGTTCTGGCTGGCGACGGTTGGACGGTGGTCGGCCTCGATTTGTCCGAGGCTGGCGAGGGTGGCCCTGTGCTGGCCGAAGGGTTGGTCGCTCAAGTTGCCCTCCAGGAGGCGAGGGTGGAGCGGGGTGAAGGCTTCGGATACGAGATCTGGGATCTGCTTCGGCCGGCTGGGGGCGCTGATGAGCGGGATGCAGACGCGATCGATGATGCGCTCACCAGTCTCCGGGCCTCGGGGTCCGCCGGTGAGCAACTGACTTGGGCGCTCGACTTCGCGACCTCTACCGTGCGTGGCGCGGCGGGGACCATCCTCTTCCTAGACGAGATCCAACGTCTGGAGTACTGGCCAGATCACGACGCCGTCGCAGTCATCCTCGACGCCTCGGCCGGCGAACCTCACCGGACGATGCTCGCCGCGAACCGAACCGCCGAGATGGCCCAGTTCGCCGATGTCGACCTCGCTGACGCTACAACGGCGGATGCCGGGGTAGCCGCCGCGCGCGACACGCGCCTGTGGGATGCCGGACGATGACCGACCTTGCGTCCGTCGCTCGCAAGAGCGAGATCGAGCGCGTCGCTTCGTTGATCGCCGCAGGCGAGCTGCTCCTGGTTCATGGGCCTTGGCCGACCGAGGCGGCCGCTGTGGCACGCGGCGCCCTCGGCAGCCGACAGGTGGCCCACGTCCGCGTCGCTGCGTGCGGCGATGACGCTGCCCTCGCGCGCGCGTTCGTCTCGGCGGCGGCAGAGGCCCTCGGCGGTGACGCGCGGCTTCTCGCTGCGTCGGCCGACACGCTTTCCCCTGCCCAGCTCCGCATCGTGCTGCGCTTGCGCAGAGAGCTCGCCATCGACGATGACAAGTCCCCGGCGGCGACCAAAGGATCGAACGATCCTGGTGCGGCGCTCGTCGCGACCACCAGGAGCGTTGTCACGCTCCTCGGGTCTGTTGGCGCGACGCTCCTGGTGGAAGGTGCCGACGAGCTGCCTGCGGCAAAGAGGTTTCCCGATGGTGGCGCGGTGTTGTGGGCTATCAGATCAGTGGCGCAGCAGATTCCAACACTGAGCATCGTGTTCACCGGTGGCCCGGATGCCGGGGAACTCGTCGAGGATGAGCGTCAGGCGTTTCTCGGATGGGGGCGGTCGATCGACCTCAAGCGCGTCGCGCCCGAACGCCTGTCGGAGTCGATCTCGCAGACGGTGGGCGACCGGCTCTCACATGACGCGGTGGCCGACGTCGCCGCCGCCGCTGACGGCGCTCCGTGGCTGGCGCAAGAACTGGTCGACCGGATGCTTGCTCCCTCGCCCGCCGGCCCGTCACAGGGGCAAGCGTTGGCATCGCTCCGAAGCGCGACCCAAGCGCTGCGAGAGCTCGCTTGGTCGACTGGGCCCGAGTTCGCGGTCTTACTGCGCGTAGTGGGTGAGTTGCATCGCTCCAGCCATGCCGTCTGCTCGGCCTTGGCATGGGATGACCCTCCATACGGTGTAGGGGGCCCAAGCGACGTGAACCGCGCACTTCGCGTGTTGCACCGCAACGCCGTCGTTGAGCGGGCGGGCGCCCGCCGCTGGCGCCTGTGCGATCCGTTGTTCGCAGAATGGCTTCGTCAGAACAGCGCACGTTTGCGATAGACGTCTCGGCCGACGATGCGCCGTGCCGCGCAACGATCGACGGTAATGTCAGCCATCGCCGGTCAACCTCTTGGGTCGCACGCGTCGCGGTAGCTGCTCATCGGCCCGTAGTCGTCCGACGTCGCTCTCGTAAGGATCGAGTGCGCGCGTGGCGCCTTCGATGATGCCCAGGCCCCGGAGCACCCGCAAGACGTTCTCCAGACTCACGCCGCCATCGCCGCGCTCTAGACGGCTGATCGTGTCGCGATGCACTCCCGCTCGGTCGGCGAGCTGGGCCTGCGTCAAGCCGCGAAGCTTGCGCCACGTGGTCAGGTCATTGGCGACTTGGCGCAACGAACGACCGATCTGTCGCGGCACAGAATGCGGCATATAGCCGGCACAATAGCACTTAATGTCGGCAAAAACTGGCATTAGTTGCTGTGATCCTCATTACCGTCCTGAGCAGCCCAAAGAGACCGCTCGGTGACATTCGGGCCTTCCGGGCGGCGAAGTGCGCGTACGGTTACATTTTGGGCCGACTCGGTTGAATGTCTCCGATCCGTGACATGTACGTGTCGCGGAGCGCGCTCGCTCGGCCGTGGGTCTGCCCGACATCGTGGAGGATGTGGCCCATGCAACAGCTCGCCGACGACGTCTGGCACATCCCGCTGGCTCCGCGCGACGGGGTCAACGCCTACATCTTGGGCGATGTCCTGGTCGATGCGGGCATCAAGCCGATGGGCGGGAAGGCGGTCGCCGCGGCGCGCGAGCGTGGTGTGACGTCGCATGCGCTGACGCACGCGCATCTCGATCACGCGGGCGGCTCGGCGCGGGTCATTCGCGAGCTGGGGCTCGACGGCCTGGCGGTCGGTGTGCTGGACGCGCCGGCGGTCCGGGACGGTGGCAGCGAGCCGCCGCCGCACGTGGCGGGGCCGCTGCAGGGGATCGCGCGCGCGATCGGGCGCTTCCCGGCCTCGCCGGTGGCGAGCGAACTGCGCGAAGGCGATCTCATCGGCCCGGGTTCGTCGTGCTCGACGTCCCCGGCCACTCGCCGGGCCACGTCGCGTTCTGGCGCGAGGCCGACCGGCTGCTGATCGCCGGCGACGTGTTCTTCAACATGAACCCGCTGACGACGGTGCCGGGCCTGCGTCAGCCGCTAAAGGCGCCGACGAGCGACCCCGCGCTCAACCGGCGTTCGATGCGCCGCATCGCCGAACTGGAGCCGAGCGTCGTCGGCTTCGGGCACGGCCCGGTCGTCCGTGACGCGGCGCCGAAGCTGGCGGCGGCGGTCGCGCGGCTTCCGCGGGACTGACGTAGCGCAACCCCTCCTGTTTGAGACGACCCGGGCGTCGTACGTCTGGGTGCGTGATCCGGCGTCCTTCCGACCAGGTGAAAAGCAGTTCACCCACGTCGTCGTTCCTCGACACTTGACGAGATAGAAACCGTAGTGTCTAATCGTTGACCAGGAACACCGGTGGTGCACCAAATCGCGCCACCGCCACGACGGTACGGAGGGCACGATGTCTGCAGCGCGACAGAGCCCGGGAGCGCGGGCGCGATGACGCACGCCCGCGATCGGGGCATGTCCGGGCCGGCCGCCCAGCATCAGCGCGGGCGCCTCGCCGCCGCGATGACGGTGCTCGCCGCCGAGCAGGGCTGGCAGAACGTCACCGTCGACATGGTGTGCGAGCGCGCGATGATCTCCAAGCGCACGTTCTACGCCCTGTTCGCCGATCGCGAGGACTGCTTCGTCCTGGCTGTGCAGCGATCGGTCGCGTGGCTCATCGACGGCGTCGCGAGCGCGGTGGTCGTCGCCGGCGACGAGTGGTCGGCGCGCGTCGGCGCGGCGCTGAGCGCGTTCTACCTCAACTTGGACGCTGACCGGCTGCGCGCATGGCTGATCGTCATCGAGACCGTGAACGGCAGCGACCGCGCGCGCGAGGTGCGCCGTGCCGCGCTGGAGCAGCTAGTGCGCCTGGTTGATGAGGGTCGCGGGGCCGTGCCGCCGACCGGCACGGCCGCGGTGGGCGCGGTCATGGAGCTCGCCTATCGCCATCTCACGGGACCCGATGCCGAGTCCTCGATGCTCACGCTCATCGCCCCGGCGGCCTACCTCGTGTTCGCGCCCCGGCTTGGCCGTCGCGCGGCGCTGGCCGAGGCCGAGCGGCTCGCCGGAGCGGTCGTCGCCGCGCCGCGGGTCGAGGCCGCCGACCACCTGGCCGAGGACAGCACCCTGCGCCTGACGCGGCTGACCGAGGCCACGCTCCTGTACGTCGCCGGCCACCCCGGCGCGCGCAACGTCGAGATCGCCGCCGCGATCGGCGTCGAGCACGATTCGCAGATCAGCCGCCACCTCCGCCGCCTGGAGGATGCCAAGGCCGCACGTCGCACCCGCGACGGACGCTCGAACGCCTGGGAGCTCACGGCCGTCGGCGAGCGCCTGGCGGACGAGCTGCGCGAGGCTCAGGACAGCATCTCGGACGGTGGCGAAGGTTTCCACTTGACAGAGATAGAAACCGTAGTGTCTAATCGTCACGGGACATGGATGTGTCTGGATGACGCGTCCGCCCGCTGAGTGAGGAGAGAGGTTGCAGGGTCACAACATGCCGAGCACGGCGATCGCCGCGCTCACGTTGCGCTGCCGCGAGCGGCGCAGCACCACCACCACGTGCCATTGCCGGACCGGCGACGTCCTCGCGCTCTGCGGCGGAACAACCGTCCCTTCAACCACGCCCGCGGGCTGACGCATTCCCATGAACTTGATCAGCGCCACCAACACCACGAGAAGGACCACCTGCATGACTGACCGTTTGGTTGATGCCGGCGCTGGCGCGCCGGGCGTCTCGCTTCGTCCGCTGCGGGTGGCGCGGCTTGTCACGCTCGCGACCATCGCGTTGCTCGTCTTCGGTGCGGCGTCGGCGTCGGCCTTGCAGACGCATGTGTTCTCCTCGAGCTTCGGGAACTCGGGTTCTGGTGCCGGTCAGGTGTCGTCTCCTTCGGGTGTGGCGATCAACGTCACCACGCATGACGTCTACGTGGCCGACACGGCGAACCTCCGGGTCGATCAGTTCTCCTCGGCCGGCTCGTTCATCCGTGCCTGGGGCTGGGGAGTCGCCGACGGGCTTCCGTCGCTTGAGATCTGCACGCTCTCCTGCCAGGCCGGGATCCCGGGCACCGGCGCGGGCCAGTTCACGACCCCGACCTTCATCGCCGTTGACAACTCCGCCGGAGCCTCCGCAGGCGATGTCTACGTGGGCGACACCGCAACCAACCAGGTCCAGAAGTTCACCGCGTCCGGCAGCCTGATCACCGCCTGGGGCTCAGGCGGCAAGCTCGACGGCACCACCGCTACCGACGGCCCCTTCGGCGCCCTCGCGGGCATCGCCGTTGACACCACCGGCAACCTCAACGTCTTCGACACCAGCACCCGGCTCTTCCGCTTTGCCCAAGACGGCCTCTTCATCACCGACCTCACCACCGCCCGCGGCACCAGCGCCAACGGCCTCGCCGTCGACGCAGCGAACAACTTCTTCAAGGTCAACGGCGATCTGTCGGTCGAGGAGTTCCAGGCCGACGGCACCGACACCGGCCAGGTCACCGCCTCCAACGCGACCACCGGCATCGCCACCGACTCTGCCACCGGCGATCTCTACGTCGACACCGGCGCCGCGATCGAGCACTACTCCTTCCCGGCGTGCGTTCCGGCCTTCTTCTCCGGTTGCACGCCGGCTGACACCTTCGCCTCCGGCCACCTCGCCGCCGGCGCCGGGCTCGCCGTTGATCCCACTACCGGCACGATCTTCGTTGCCGACGCCGGCAACCAGCAGATCAGCGTCTTCGGCCCAGTCATCTTCCCCGACGCCACCACCGCCGCGGCTGACGCGGTGGCCAAGCACACCGCGACGCTCAACGGCCACGTCGACCCGGCCGGCGGCGGCGCGGTCAGCGCTTGTGCGTTTGAGATCACCGATGACGCGACCTTCCAGGCCCAGGGCTATGCCGGCGCCTCGACCGTCGCGTGTGATCAGCCAACGCCGATCGCCGCGGCCGCCGACGTCACCGCCGCCGCGACGGGTCTGGTCGCGGCCACGACCTATCACTTCCGGCTGCTGGCCACCGATGCCCAGGGCACAGCACAAGGCCAGGACCAGACGTTGACCACCAGCCCGGCCGTCGACTTGACCATCGGCGCGGCCGACCCGATCAGCTCGATCTCCGCCACGCTCAACGGCCACGTCGACTCGACCGGCAGCGGCGACATCACCGCCTGTCACTTTGACTACACCGACGACGCCACCTTCCAGACCTCGGGCTTCACCGGGGCCCAGACCCAGCCCTGCACGCCGGCGACGCCGATCTCGGCGTCCAGCGACGTCTCCGCGGCCATCACCGGCCTCCTGCCCGACACGACCTACCACGCGCGTCTCGTCGCGACCGACACCGACGGCACCACCATCACCACCGATCAGGCCTTCACCACACTCGCGCTCCCCAGCATCACCGTCACCGCGGCTACCGAACTCACCACCACCGAGGCCAACCTCACCGCCAAGATCAACCCCCGCGGCGCCGACACCACCTACCGCTTCCAGTACGGCACCGACACCTCCTACGGCACCTCGGTCCCCAACCCCGCGGCCGGCATCGGTGACGGCACCACCGACGTCTCGGTCTCCGAGCACCTCACCGGGCTGAGCCCCAACACGACCTACCACTACCGCCTCGTCGCGACCAGCGCCAACGGCACGACCACCGGACCCGACCACACCTTCATCTACGACACGACCGGGCAGGGACTGCCCGATGGCCGCGGCTACGAGATGGTCACCCCGACGCAGAAGAACGGCACGCTGGTCGGCGCAGCCCTCTTCAGCCTCCCCCCTGAGCTCTCAGACGATGGCTCCAGCCTTTCGCTCGTCGCCACGCAGTGCTTTGCCGGCGCCGGCTCCTGCCCCGTGTTTCGCGGGAACATCGGGACCCCTTTCTCGTTTGAGCGCACCGCCGGCGGCTGGCAGCCAACGTCGCTGGCTCCTTCGGCGACCCAGTTCGATTCGAGCACTGGCGTGCAACTCAGCTCTGAAGCTGGGGCCGGTCTCTTCCGCGCCCCCACGTCACCGGGCGGCGAGGACGACTTCTACGCCCGCCGGCCCGACGGCTCCTTTGTGAACATCGGCCCTTCCACTCCGCCCGCAGCGGGGACAACGCCCCCCGACCTCATCCAACCAGGTGTCAGCGCCGCCACTGCTGATCTCTCCCACCTCGCCTGGGCGACTGACCACCCCATCTGGCCCTTCGACGCGACGGATGCTTCCTCGTCATCGGCATACCAGTACGCCGGCATCGGGAACGTCCAGCCCCTGCTTCTTGGCGTCAGTGGTGGCCCGGGCAGTACCGACCTGATCAGCACCTGCGGGACCTTCCTGGGTTCCTCTCCCAACAGCACCTATCCCGGCACTATGTCCGTCGATGGCCGGACGGTCTACTTCACCGCGCAGTCCCAGCCGAACACCGGCGGCCAGTCGACTCCCTGTCCCGGCGGCTCGGGCGCCAACGCCTCGATTCCCGTCCCGGCCGACACCCTCTACGCCCGCGTCGACGGTTCCCTTCCGACAGCGCACAGCGTTTCGATCTCCGAGCGCTCCCCGCTGGACTGCACCACTTCTGCGTGCACCAGTTCCACGCCGGCTATCGCCTACTTCTTGGGTGCCTCAGCCGAGGGCTCGCGGGCTTTCTTCACCTCCACCCAGCAGCTGACTGACGACGCCAGCCAGGACCCGGTCGCCGCCGATCAGGCCGGCTCCACGGCCTGCGCCAGACGCATCACCGGACCCAACGGCTGCAATCTCTATCTCTATGACTTCTCTCGGCCTGCCGGCCACCAGCTGGTTGACGTCTCCGCTGGCGATAGCTCCGGTAGCGGCCCGCAGGTGCAGGGCATGCTCGGGTTCTCCTCCGATGGCTCCCATGCCTACTTCGTGGCCAAGGGCGTCCTCACGGCCGCCGGCAACGCCCAGGGCCAGAGGGCCCGTCTCGGCGCCGAGAACCTCTACGTCTATGACGCCGACAGCGGTCAGACGGCCTTCATCGCCGCCCTGTCTGACAACGCCCTCGACGTACAGCAATGGGTCAATAGTGGTCTCCAGTCGGCGAACGTCACTCCCAGCGGTCGCTTTCTCGTGTTCACCAGCCACGACCAGCTCACCCCCGATGACAGCAGCACGCCAGCGGCGGCCCAGGTCTTTCGCTATGACGCCTCGACTGGCGAGCTGATCCGCATCTCGATCGGTGACAAGGGCTACAACGACAACGGCAACAGCTCGACCACGGACTGTGGTCAGGGCAACATCTGTTCTGAGGACGCCAGCATCGTGCGGCCCCACGTGGGTCGTGCCGGCCCCGCACGCATCGATCCGACCATGTCTGACGACGGCTCCTACGTCTTGTTCCAAAGCCCGCTCGCGCTCACGCCCGGCGCCCTTGATCGTGCCCGGATCGCCGACGAGGCGGGCTCGCCTGTCTACGCCCTCAACGTCTATGCGTACCACGCGGGCCGCGTCTCGTTGATCTCTGACGGCCGCGACACCGCCTCCGGCCATCTCTCGCCGTGCTTCACGGCCTCGGGCGGAATCTCGGCCGTCTGCCTGATCGGTGCCTCTACCAGCGGCCATGACGTGTTCTTCTCCACTGCTGATCAGCTTGTCCCGACCGACACCGACACCCAGGTCGACTACTACGACGCCCGGGTCGGTGGCGGCTTCCCGTACACCCCGCCACCCGAGTCGTGCAGCGGCGACAGCTGTCACGGCGCTGCGGAGAGTCAGCCCACGACCCCTGCGGCCGCGAGTGTGACGTTCAGTGGCCCGGGCAACGCGACGCCGCCGGCTACGCCGGTGAAGGTCAAGGTCCTGAGCACGGTCGTGCATGGCTCCCGGTTCTTGGTGGCCGTCAGGGTGCCGGGCAAGGGACGGATCACGATCAGCGGTTCGGGGATCAAGCCGGTCGGCAGGTCCGTCGGCAAGGCGGGGACCTACAAGGTGCGCGTCGCGCTCACCGCCAAGGCGGGCAGGGCGCTCAAGCGCAAGCACAAGCTCAAGCTCAGGCCGCGTGTTGTCTTTGCGCCGGCCGGCGGCCCGTCCTCCTCGGCGACCGTCTCGCTGACGGTCAAGGCGTAGGTGGCCACGATGACCAAGGAGACAATGAACATGACCACGCTCAGCCACGCGCCCCGAAACCATACGTTCGCCGCACTGATCACGATCGCAGCCGTGGTCCTCGCGCTCTGCGCCGCAACCGCGAGCGCCGCAGCACCCGCTCCCGGCTGGACCCTCGATAACTTCGCGATCCCGACCAACTTCTCCGCGGCCGACAACGCCACCTGCACCAGCTGGCCTGGTACCGGCTATTTGCCTCCTTGCGACGGCTACGCGATCACCGCCACCAACGTCGGCGCCCGGCCCACCGACGACTCGATTATCACCCTCGCCGACTCCCTGCCCCATGGTCTCACCGTCCAGCACATCAAGCTTTTCTGGCTGGGCCCCGGCGCAGACGACGCTGGTGTGAACCCGAGCACCGACTTCGGTGGCTCCTTCTGTGACACCTCCGCAGTCCGGTGCGACGCTCCCTTTACCCTCGCCCCCGAGGACATCCTGCAGATGCTCGTCTACGTCACCGTCGACCCGGGAGCCTCCGGCCCCGTGCACAACTCCGCCAAGGTCTCCGGGGGTGGCGCCGCCGACGTCACCGCCACCGCCGAGAACACCGTCGGCGCTGCCGCGCCCCTCTTCGGTCCTGCCGACTTCAGCTCCTCGCCGACCGGCGCCGACGGCGCACCCGAAACCCAGGCCGGCGCCCACCCGTTTGCCCTCACCACCCGCATCGGCCTCAACAACGAGTTTCGGATAACGCCCGAGGGGTTCGTCACCTTCTCGGGCCCGACCAGCATCGAAGATCTCCGAAACGTGGTCGTCGATCTTCCCCTCGGCTTCCTCGGCGCGGCCAGCGCCGCTCCTACCTGCACCCTCGCCCAGCTCACGGTTGGTAATGCGGGAGCTGGCGGCAACCACCTCTGCCCCCCCGATACGGTCGTCGGCCACCTTCGCACCGAGCCGAACTCCGCCGATTCGGCCAACAGCCCGATCTGGAACATCACCCCGGAGCACGGCGTCGCCGCCGAGTTCGGCTACGTCGACGGCCTCAACGCCTCCCATGTCCTCTATGCCCGGGTCGTCCCGGGCCCCGACGGCTACGTCCTGCAGGTCAGCGGCCTCGACGTGCCTCAGGTCTCGATCCAGGACGTGGTCACGACCTTCTACGGCAACCCCGCCGTCCACGACGGCTCGGGCAAGATCCCGGTGGCGATGTTTGCCAACCCGTCGCATTGCGATGGCCGGCCGCTGACGACCACGATCCACATGGACTCCTGGCAGCATCCGGGCTCGTTCAAGGCCGATGGCCCCCCGAATCTCTCCGATCCGGCTTGGAAGTCGGCCTCGTCGACCTCGCCCGCGGTCACCGGGTGCAACAAGCTCCGCTTCGACCCGACGATCTCGGTCAAGCCCGACGCGACGTCGGCCGATGCGTCCGCCGGCCTCGACCTCGGGATCAAGGTCCCCCAGCCGACCGACCCGAACACCCTGGCGACGCCGCCGCTGAAGAAGGGCGTCATCACCCTGCCTCAGGGCATGAGCGTCAACCCGTCTGCGGCCGACGGCCTCAGCGCCTGCAGCCCGGCGCAGATCGAGCTCGGCTCGGCCTCCCCGCCGACCTGTCCGGACGCGTCGAAGGTTGGCACCGTTGAGGTGCAGAGCCCGCTCCTTCCCGGGACGCTTTCGGGGTCGGTCTACCTCGCCACCCAATACGACAACCCCTTCCACAGCCTGCTCGCGGGCTACATCGTCATCGACGACCCGGCCACCGGCGTCGTTGTCAAGATCCCTGGCCGCCTCGACACCGATCCGAGCACCGGGCAGATCACCGGCGTCTTTGACAACAACCCGCAGCTGCCGTTCTCCGAGTTGCGGATCCACTTCTTCGGCGGCCCGCGCGGCAACCTGGCCACTCCCGACAAGTGCGGTACCTACACGACCACCTCTGACCTCGAGCCGTGGTCGGCGCCCGACTCCGGTCCCGACGCGACGCCGGCCGACAGCTTCCCGATCACCAGCGGCTGCTCGGTCGCGTTCGGACCAGGCTTTGAGGCCGGCACCACCAGCCCGATCGCCGGCACCTACGCGCCGTTCGTCCTCAAGCTCACACGCCAACCGGGCTCCCCGCAGGTCGTCGGCCTCGACACCACGTTGCCCGAGGGCCTGCTCGGCAAGCTCGCCGGGCTCAGCCAGTGCTCCGAGGCGGCGATCGCCTCCGCCTCGGCCTCCGACAGGACTGGTGCTGCGGAGAAGGCAAGTCCTTCCTGTCCGGCCTCGAGCCAGGTCGGCGTCATCGACGTGGGCGCCGGCTCAGGAACGCCCTTCTACGTGCAGGGAACCGCCTACCTCGCCGGCCCCTACAAGGGCGCCCCGTTCTCGCTGGCGTTGGTGACGCCGGCGGTCGCCGGCCCGTTTGACCTGGGCACGGTGGTGGTGCGTGCGGGTCTGTACATCGATCCGATCACCGCGCAGGTCACGGTGAACTCCGATCCGATCCCGACGATCGTCGACGGGATTCCGTTGCGGATCCGCGACATCCGCGTCAACACCAACCGCCCGGACTTCACGTTGAACCCGACGTCCTGCGATCCGATGGCTATCGGGGCGCAAGTGTTCGGAACTGACGGTGCGACGGCAGCGGTGTCCAGCCGGTTCCAGGCCGGCGGCTGCGCCGGGCTGGCCGTTGCGCCCAAGCTCGCGATCAACCTCACAGGCAAGGGGCAGACCACCGATGACAAGCACCCCGGTGTGCATGCGACGGTGAGCCAGACGCCCGGGCAGGCCAACCTCAAGAAGGTCACCGTCACGCTGCCCCTATCGCTGGCGTTGGACCCTGACAACGCGCAGGCGTTGTGCGAGTTCACCGATGGCAGCAAGATCGATCCGACGTGTCCGAAGGGCAGCATCGTCGGGCACGCCGTCGCGCACACGCCGATTCTCGATCAGCCGTTGACGGGCCCGGTGTACTTCGTCAAGAACATCCGCAAGGACCCCAAGTCGGGCCGTGAGATCCGGACGCTGCCCAAGCTCGTGATCCCGCTGACCGGCGAGAACGGGCTGCGGCTCAACCTGGTCGGCACGAGCAACGTCGTCGACAACCACCTGGTCAACACGTTCGACAACATCCCCGACGCCCCGGTCAGCGACTTCACGCTGAACATCGATGGCGGCAAGAGCGGCATCCTCGTCGTCTCGGGCACCGACATCTGCAAGACCACGCAGATCGCCGATCAGCAGGTCGATGGCCAGAACGGCAAGACGCAGACGGCCAAGATCACGTTGGGCACGCCCTGCGGCCTCGGCATCGTCGGCTCAAGTCACACGAGCACGAGCCTGAAGCTCACCGTGGGAGGCATCGGCGCGGGCAAGGTCAGCGTCAGCGGCAAGGGGATCGCCAAGACAAGCCGGACGATCGGCGGCGCGACCACGGCGACCCTCACGGCCCGCCTCTCGAAGGCTGCTGCGTCCCGTCTCAAGCACCATCACGACGTGCGCGTCAAGGTCACGGTGTCCTTCACCCCCAAGGGTGCGAAGAAGGCCAAGACCAGCCACAAGACCATCACCATCCACGCCGCCAAGAGGTAGCCGATCCCGCCAGGGCTGCCGCAGCGCCTCCGGGCGCTGCGGCAGCGAGCTCGATCGCTCATCGACGCCATGCTCCTGCCAGCCGGCACGCGCCGCGGGCCCCGCCGGTAGTCTCTTCGCCCGGCGACGGTGGCGGCTCGATGACGCGCCGCCCTACCGCGCGCGGTAGGGCGGCGCGGCGGCGCCCGGACGTGGGTCGAACGACGAGGAGAACCCGTGAAGGTGCAGCGTGCGTTGATGGCGATGATCGTCGGTCTGGCCGTGGGTGTGGCCGGGTGTGGGGGAGGCGGCTCCGACGGCGGCAGCACGGCCGCCACGAGCGCCTCCGGAGCTCCGACGACGTCGACCGCGTCCCCGGCTCCGGCCACGACCACCACCCCCCGGCCAGGCACGCGCGTGCCGAAGCCCGTGCCGAAGCCCTCGGTGCCGACGCTGCAGCCCGCGCCCAAGGCCAAGTCCGTCTCGCTGCCCGCCGGCGCGGTGGCCAAGGTCGGCGACCAGGTCATCACGCAGGCGCAGTACGACCAGCTGCACGCCGCGAGCGTCCGCAACCTGCGCAACGGGCCTTCGCAGATCGTCTCCGACCCGCCGCACTACACCAAGTGCGTCGCTTCGCTGCGCACGTTCTACGCCAAGCTGCGGAGCCGAAGCAAGGCGGCTGCGGGCTCGAGCAAGAAGCGGCCGGCACCCGCCACCCCGGCGTTCAAGACGCCCGGCACCGCGGCCTTGCGGGTCCAGTGCCGCCAGCGCCGCGTCGGCCTGATCACGGCGGCGATGTCGCAGCTCATCCAGGGCGCGTGGACCACCCAGCAGGCTAAGGCCGAGCACGTGAGCGTCAGCGACGCCGAGGTCGCCAAGGTCCTCGCCCAGCAGCGCAAGGCCTATCCGTCGGCGGCGCAGTACAACCGCTTCCTCAAGGCCAATGGCCTGACGGCGGCGGGGCTGGCCGAGCGCACGCGGGCCGGGCTGCTCAGCCAGAAGCTGACGGCCAAGCGCAACGGTGCGGTCGCCAAGGTCTCCGACGACCAGGTCAACGCCTACTTCGCCAAGAACAAGGCCCAGTTCGGCCAGCCCGAGCGCCGCGACCTCCAGGTCATCCGCACCAAGACCGAAGCCAAGGCCAAGGCCGCGCAGGCCGCGCTCAAGCAGGGCACCAGCTGGAAGACCGTCGCGGCCAAGTACTCGGTCGACCCGATCTCCAAGGCGGCGGGCGGCACCCTCCCGTCGGTGGTCAAGGGCGCCGTGGACCCGGCGCTGGGGGCCGTGGCGTTCAGCGCGCGCGTGGGAGCGGTGGCCGGCCCGGTGCACGGCAAGCAGGGCTTCTGGCTCGTGCGGGTCAACAAGATCCATCCCGCCGTGACGCCGGCGATCGGGCCCTACCGCGACCGGATCCGCCAGCTGCTGCAGAGCCAGGCGCAGGGCAAGGCGGCGGCCAAGGCCAATGCCGACTTCCAGGCCAGCATGAAGGCCAAGACGATCTGCCGCGCGGGGTATGTCGTGGAGACGCTCTGCGCCAACGGGTAGCGGGGTGCAGTCCCGGCGCTGCTGCGGTCAGGCGTCGACGTAGGTCGCGAGGTGCTCGCCGGTGAGGGTGGCGCGCCCGTCCACGAGGTCGGCGGGCGTGCCCTCGAAGACGATCCGGCCGCCGTCCTGGCCGGCGCCGGGGCCGAGGTCGATGATCCAGTCGGCGTGGGCCATGACCGCCTGGTGGTGCTCGATGACGATGACCGACTTGCCGGCGTCGACGAGCCCGTCGAGCAGGGCGAGGAGCTGCTCGACGTCGGCGAGGTGCAGGCCGGTGGTCGGCTCGTCGAGGACCAGAATGCCGCCGCTCTCGCCGAGGTGGGTGGCCAGCTTGAGCCGCTGGCGCTCGCCGCCCGACAGCGTGGTGAGCGGCTGGCCGATGGTGAGGTAGCCGAGCCCGACGGCGGCGAGCCGCTCGAGGATCTTGTGCGCGGGGGGCACGCGCGCGTCACCCTCGCCGAAGAACGCCGCGGCCTCGGCCACCGGCATCGCGAGCACCTCGCTGATGTCCTTGCCGCCGAAGGTGTACTCCAACACGGACGCGTCGAACCGCTTGCCCTCGCACTCCTCGCAGGTGGTGGCGGTGCCGGCCATGATCCCCAGGTCCGCGTAGATGACGCCCGCGCCGTTGCAGTTGGGGCAGGCGCCCTCGGAGTTGGAGCTGAACAGGCCCGGCTTGACGCCGTTGGCCTTGGCAAACGCCTTGCGGATCGGGTCGAGCAGGCCCGAGTAGGTCGCCGGGTTGCTCCGTCGCGAGCCGCGGATCGCCCCCTGGCCGACCGTGACCACGCCGTGGCGATCCTCCACGGAGCCGCGGATCAGCGAGCTCTTGCCCGACCCGGCGACGCCGGTCAGCACCACCAGGACGCCAAGCGGGATGTCGACGTCGACGCTCTGCAAGTTGTTGGTGTCGGCGCCGCGGACCTCCAGTTTGCCATTGGCCGCGCGCACCGTCTCCTTCAATGACGCGCGGTCATCCAGGTGGCGTCCGGTGACGGTGTCGCTCTCCCGCAGGCCCGCGACGGTGCCCTCGAAGACCACCTCGCCACCGGCCGAGCCGGCGCCGGGGCCGATGTCGACGGCGTGGTCGGCGATCGCGATCGTCTCCGGCTTGTGCTCCACGACGAGCACCGTGTTGCCCTTGTCGCGCAACTGCAGCAGCAGACCGTTCATCCGCTGGATGTCGTGCGGGTGCAGGCCGATCGTGGGCTCGTCGAAGATGTAGGTGACGTCGGTGAGCGCGGAGCCGAGGTGGCGGATCATCTTCGTGCGCTGCGCCTCGCCGCCCGACAGGGTGCCCGACGGCCGGTTGAGCGAGAGATACCCGAGCCCGATGTCCACGAACGAGTCGAGCGTGTCCCGGAGGGCCTCGAGCAGCGGCGCGACAGCGGGCTCGTCGCGGTCGCGCACCCACTGGGCGAGGTCGCGGATCTCCATCGCGGAGACGTCGGCGATGCTGACGCCGTCGATCTTCGACGAGCGCGCCGCCTCGCTGAGCCGGGTGCCGTCGCACTCCGGGCAGGTCGTGAACACCACCGCCCGCTCCACGAAGGCGCGGATGTGCGGCTGCATCGCCTCGACGTCCTTGGAGAGAAACGACTTCTGGATCTGCGGGATCAGACCCGAGTACGTCAGGTTGATCCCCTCGACCTTGATCTTGGTCGGCTCGCGGTAGAGCAGGTCGTGCAGCTCGCGCTTGTTGTACTTCTTGATCGGCTTGTCGGGGTCGAAGTAGCCGCAGCCGCGGTAGATCCGGCCGTACCAGCCGTCCATGGTGTGGCCGGGGATCGTCAGCGCGCCCTCGTTGAGCGACTTGCTGTCGTCATAGAGCGCCGAAAGGTCGAAGTCGCTGATCGAGCCGCGACCCTCACAGCGGGAGCACATGCCGCCGACGCGGCTGAAGCTCGCGCTCTTGGTGATGGTCTTGGCGCCGCGCTCGACGGTGATCCCGCCGCTGCCGTGGGCGGAGGCGACGTTGAAGGAGTACGCGCCGGGTGAGCCGATGTGCGGCTGGGCGAGCCGGCTGAAGAGGATCCGCAGCATCGCGTCGGTGTCGGTGACGGTGCCGACGGTGGATCGGGGGTTGCTTCCCATCCGCTCCTGGTCGACGCTGATCGCGGTCGTCAGCCCTTCGAGGACGTCGACGTCGGGCCGGGCCAGCGTCGGCATGAAGCCCTGCACGAAGGCGCTGTAGGTCTCGTTGATCAGCCGCTGAGACTCCGCGGCGATCGTGCCGAACACCAGCGAGCTCTTGCCCGAGCCCGAGACGCCGGTGAACACCGTCAGCCGGCGCTTGGGGAGCTCGATGCTGACGTTCTTGAGGTTGTTCACGCGCGCGCCGTGCACGCCGATCACGTCGTGGCTGTCGGCATCGTGTCGGGCGGGCGACTGCGTCTTGGTCCTCGTCATGGGGGCGCATGCTAGGCGTATTGACGGCGCGTCCAACTTTGGATTTACTCTGCATCAGGTCAAATGGCAGACGTCACCACCAAACGGGCATATCGGATGGTCGCGCGGGCTCAGGCGGCGGCCGTGACCCACCAGCGCGTCCTCGCGGCGGCGTGGGAGCTGTTTGCCGCTAAGCCTTATGAGGATGTGCGGCTGGCCGACATCGCCGAGGAGGCCGGGGTGACGGTCCAGACGCTGCATGCGCGGTTTGGCCCAAAGGACCAGCTGTTCGTCGCGGCGTGGCGCAGCACGATGGATCCGGAGGCGGCGCGGCGCGACGGCGCGCCGGTGGGCGACGTCGAGGGCGCGGTACGCCTGATCTATGACTCTTACGAGCTCCGCGGCGACGCCGCCCTGCGGCTGATGGCGCAGGAGGAGCGGATCGCGGCGGTGCGCGAGATGACCGACGACGGTCGGGCGTGGCATCGCGATTGGGTGCAGCGCACGTTCGTGCCGCTGCTCGATGGTCTGCGTGGCGCGGAGCGTGAGCGGCGGCTCGTCGCGATGGTCGTGGCTACCGACCTGCTCGTCTGGAAGCTGCTCCGCCGCGAGATGGGCCTCGGTCGTGCGGAGGCGCAACGCGTCGTCGTCGGCATGGTCAACGCGACAAAGGGCGCCCGCTGATGGCGCGGCTGTTGGCCTACACCTCGCCCGCACAAGGCCATGTCTTTCCGGTGATGGGGATGTTGCTCGAACTCCAGCGTCGTGGCCACGACGTGCACCTCCGCACCCGGGCCTCCGATGTCGAGCGGGTCGCCGCGCTGGGGATCCACGCCGCGTCGGTCGATCCGCGGATTGCCGCGGTCGAGCTCGACGACTGGCGCGCGCGTTCGCAGATCGACGCCCTGCGGCGTGTGGTGCGGTTCTTCGCCGCGCGCGCCGAGTTCGAGATCCCCGATCTGCGCCAGGCGATCGCCGACGTCCGCCCCGATGCGCTGATTATCGATGTCAACTGCCTCGGCGCCGGGTACCTGGCGGAGACCGCCGGCCTGCCATGGGCGCAGTACTGCCCGCATCCTCCACCGATGCACTCGGCCGATACGCCTGCCTACGGGCTGGGCCTGGCGCCAGGCGGCGGGCCGCTCGGTCGCTTGCGCAATCGCCTCAGCACCGCGCTGTCGGACCACATCGCAGCGGGCATGCTGGAGCCCCTCAACGTGCACCGAGCCGCTTTGGGCCTGGCGCCGGTGCGCGTCTGGCACGACCAGTACCTAGCGTCTGATCGCTTCGTGCTCTTTACCGCCGAGCCGTATGAGTTCCCGCGCAGCGATTGGCCCGCGTCGGTGCGCCTGGTCGGGCCCGGCGATTGGGAGCCGCCGGCCGAGCCGCCCGACTGGCTGGCATCCGAGACGCGGCCGATCGTGCTCGTGACCGCATCGACCGAGCGCCAGGGCGATGACAAGCTCGTGACCGCGGCGCTCGACGGGCTGGCCGGCGACCGCCTCGCCGTCGTCGTGACCACCGCGGCCCACGACCCCGCCGCGTTCACCGTGCCGCCTGGTGCGCGCGTCGCGCGCTTTCTCCCGCATGCCCCGATCATCGCTCGCGCCGCCTGCGTGGTCTCCCACGGCGGACAGGGCACCACGCAGAAGGCGCTCGCCGCCGGCGTGCCCGTCTGCGTCGTGCCGTTCTGCCGCGATCAGTTCGACGTCGCCCGGCGCGTCGATCGCGCCGACGCCGGCGTCCGGCTCTCGCACCGGCGATTGACCGCCAAGCGCCTGAGTGCCGCCGTCGACCAGGCGATCGCCAAGCGGCCTGGGGCGGGCCGGGTCGCGAAGATGTTCGCCGCGGCCGGTGGTTCGCCGGCGGCCGCCCAGGCCATCGAAGAGCTCGTCGGTGAGCAGGCCGTTGCCGGCGATGGCCGACCGTGAGGCCGGTGGGGAACGCGCTGCCTCAGCGCAGCACGAACGGCGCCGTGTCGTGCCACGGGTTGACGCGCACCGGCGGTGTGAGGCCCATGTGCCCCTCGCGCAGCAGCGCCGCTAGCGCGTCGACGCGGCCGACCGAGTCGGGCCAGTCCACGCGTCGTGCGCGGTTGTGCGGGTGCAACAGATCGGCGTGGCGCACCCGCAGGAACGTCGCCAGCCAGCGGCGCTCGGAGACCGCGCGGCCGGGCAGCGCGTGCAGGCGCCGGCGGGTCCGGTCGATGAGCGCCGGCAGCCCGTCGGGGTCCTTCTCGACCCCGTGCTCGATCGCCGTGTCGTAGAAGATCGCGATCGCCAGCGGCGTCGTCAGCCGGGCGGCGGCGGCCATCACCGTCGCGGGCGTGTAGTACAGGACGTTGACGACCTGATCCTGTGCGGCGCGGAACGTCGCGTCCTGTGCGGCTTGGCGCCAGTCGGCGACGAAGTCCTGGCCGAGCCCGCTCGTCCTCGCGCTCCCGGTCGCAGCGCGGTCGCGCAGGACCGGCAGATAGTGAGCGAGTGGCGTCTGCGGATCGCTGTCAGCGTAAGTCTCCACCGTCATCAGCATGTCGCCCGTCGCCGAGCAGAACCCGGCCCGGCCCGCGGTCAGACCACAGCCGTCGTGGAGGTTCTCGATGTACCCGTACTGCAGGTGCGTCGAGCTGTTCTCGAAGACGCTGACGAGCTCGTCGGCGACCCGCCGCTGCGTCGTCGTCAACGGATCGGCGGACGCCGCGCCGCAGAGCACGCACGCCGCGACCGTCGCCGCCATCATCCACCGGATCCATCGGGCCATCACCCGTAGTATCGGCGCAGCGGCCGAAAACCTGCGGTCTTCCTGACGGGTCGGACATCCGGGCGCCTTGTGGCAAACGGCACGACCAAGGCCTGCAGGGGGACCTCGCCGAGGTAGCGCGTGTCCTTGTTGAGCACCGCCGCGCGCTGGCCGAAGCCGCCCTCGCTGCGGACCGCCTTGAGCATGTTCTGGAACATCTGGTCCGGCGCTGACGCCCTTGGGCGCCACGAACTTCGCGATCCGCTGCAGGAACGGGATGCCGACGTCCTCGGGCATGAACGGGACGCCGACCTCCGGCAGCAGGCAGCCGGCGTGGGCGGCGTCGGCGTCGTCCATGACGAGCGTGGCGTCGCGCCCGACGACCTTCATCATGGCGACCGCGTCGGCGTCGACGCCCTGGGCGACCGCCTCGGTGGAGTTGACCACCGGCTTGGTGATGACGACCTTGCCGCCCGGACCATGTCCTTGACGACCAGCTCGTACTTTTGACGCGGACGAGGTAGGCGTCGGCGTACTTTAGCTGTAGGGGCCCCTGTACGGAAATCTACGTACTGACGATCAGTTGCTCGCCGCCCCTGTTCCAGGCCTCGCGCTCAGGTTCGGCAAATCGATCAGCGAAGTAGTGTAGGGTGCCGCGGTCGCCGGTGCGCGGCGCAACGCAATGGGGATGATCCAGAACGACACGGCAAGGCTCCAACAGCTCGAGGAGGAGCAGGTGGTCGCCGAGCGTGATCGCTCGGACGAGTTGGGGATCTACGTGTTCGCGCTCATTTACGACTGGAAGCTCTGGGTCCACCGACGCGTCGAACAGGCCACCTTCACGGGAAGCGTCACCTATCAGCGCCGGACGAGCATCGATCTGACGATCCCATACAAGAAGACACCCCTCACCGCGCCGGGGGAACTGCCCATGTTCTGCCTCCCGCTGACGTTCGTTGTCAAGCGGCGCCTGCGCAAGTTCACCCTCGCCGACGAAGATGGCCGGACGTTGCCGCTGCTGACCCGTGAGGACAACGTCGCGATCTCGGCGGCGGTGCTCGTTGCCGCGGCACAAGCCGTCCGAGAGACCGACGAGCCCATCCCGGAACGGCTCCGCGATGACTTCGTGCGCCTGGCTGACGCGCCACGGGAGTCCGCGCAGGCCGCGCTCGATCGCGTCTTCGCGGTGCAGTCGTGGGAGATCGAGGCAACAAAGGAATGGCGGCGCGCCCTCCGAGCAAGCGACATGTTCCGGCAGGTGGCCGCCGATCTGAGCATCAACTTCCTTGTGCTCACGAAACTCACCGGCACGTTCGGGGAACGACGGGTGCTCAAGCTGTCCTACGAGGAGCAGGGGACCGTGCCAGCGATGACGGTGCGGGCCTCGCTGCGCAACGGCTGGGCGCAGAGGACGCGCATGCGCGAGCGCCGAAGGCAGTTCACCGAGTGGCGGGGACGCAGGCGCCACCAGCAAGACGTGAACCGATGGGTGCGCTTCGGAGGCCACACCCGGCTCATGGTCCAGACACGTGGACCGCGGCCGCTCGCCGACGTCCGGGTCGAGGTCTCCCGTTATGGGCAGCGCCGCTGCGCGGCGACGACCGGCAAGGATGGCTGTGTCGAGTTCGCGCTGCAGCAGGGCGCCTACGAGATCAGCGCGGGACCGGTCGACGGCGGTGGGCGGCCGGCGCGGGTGACCGTCGTGCTCACCGGCAACGGGCGTAAGGTCAAGCGCCTGAACTTCCCCGGGACGGCAAGGAATCGCACTGCGGCTGACGGAACGCTCCGCGACCTCTCGCACACGATCACCCGCAGCATCGGGTGGCGGTCGCGGCCCATCATCTTCGACGCGCCGGCGGTCGGGCACTGTCGCAGCTTCCACTTCGAGGTGGAGGTTCCCGACCAACTCAAGTTGACCACCGCACGTCTTGAGGCCACACGTCCGGTCGTCACGGCGCACCAGGACATCGATGCGCTCGAGCCGGACGTCGAGAATGTGGCCCAGCAACGCGCCCATCTGCACCTTGCGCTGGTGCCATCGAGTTGGACCGGAGAGGTGATGATCCGGGTGCGTCCGCGGGCATCGTTCATCGTCCGCGCCGGCTACGGGAGCTCGCTCGTCACGACGCTGCTGCTCGCGATGACCTGGAGGTGGTACAGAGACCTCACCGGCGTCGTCGGATCGATCGCAACCCTGCTGTTGTTCGTGCCCGGCGGACTCTCGGCGTACGTGGTAGGCAGCGGCGAGAGTCCCCTTGCGACCAGCGTCGCGTTCGGGATGAGGCTGTTGGCCGTCGGTGTGGGAGCACTCGCGTTGACCGCCGCCTCGGTGATGATCTTCGCTCGCGAGTGGGTGGTCACGGGCAGAACCGTCGTCCTCGAGCCGTACGCTGGAGTCACTGGCTGGCTCCTCGGCGGCACGACGGTCCTCAGCGCCATCATCACTCTGATCTTCGCCAACACCTGGATTCAGACCCGTCGCCTCAAGGAGCAGCGCGATTAGGGTGTCCAGACGCGCCTATTTGGGCTTTTGCCGCATGGATCGGCGGTCGAGCACGTTCTTGGGGGATGACCGTCACCCGTCGCGCGTTCGCTGGGTGGGCGCATCGACCCAGTTGGCAGGGGGAAGTGCCCACGCAGAACGCTTCCACGGGCCTAGAATCAACTGTTGCATGAGGAGCTTTCGGTGAGCGATAAGTCGCAGAGCGGATCGAACGGCAACGGCAATGGTTCGAATGGGACGAGCGCCGCGAATCTCGACACGGCCATTCGGCAGCACATCGCGACCCAGGTCGCCGACCACGGCGCCGCGGAGACCGGCTACACCCACATCCCGTCCGTGATCGTCCGTTCGGCAGAGGGTGTGACGGTGTTCGGCGGGGTCGAGGACGACCACGAGCGCAGGATCGGCAAGTGGCTCGACCGGCAGATCGAGGGTTTTTCTGGTAACCAGAACGAGGCTCTAGAGCCGTCAAAGGCCGAGGCGACGCCGACGACCGATGCGCCGCCGCCGGCCTGAATCAGGCTGACACGTCCTCGTGTTTTGATGCCGTGATCTGGGTGTCGCTGGTGACGGTCGCCAGCGCGACGGGGAGGATCTCCGGTCGGCTCACCGCGATATAGCCCGGCATCGTTCGTGACTCCTGGCTGAGGTCCAGCAGCTCTTCGTACTCGCGCATGAGGTCCCTGGGGCTGCCATCGCACATATGTACCTGCCCACCTGCGATTTCGAGCGCCATCAGCGCGGCGAGGTCCCACGAGACGGTTGGCCGCGGCTCGTAGATCCAGCCGAGGTGGTCGAGAATGAGGTTAACGACCGCCGGGTTGCCGGCGCCGACGGTGAAGATCGAGATGTCCTCGACCTCTCTTGCCGGGCTCGCCCAAAGGTCCTTGATCTTGTCTGCGTGGCCCGGCCGCGCTGCGACGGCCGCCATCGCCTTCAGGTTCCCGGGAAGCGGTGTGGACCCGTCGCGGACGTACCGCATGTTCGGCGCGCCGAACGTGCCGGGCACGTCGATGACGACCTTCTCCTCGGATTTCGCGAAGGACACCATGCCGGTGGGCGTGACCGTCATGTGTGCCATCACGGCGAGGTGGCCGTTCGTGCGGACGCGGCTCACGGTGATCGACGTGCTGAACGCCTGTCGCAGGTACTTGAACGGGTCGGAGCCGTCGATCGCGTCGCACTCGACGATCAACTGTCGCGGCTCGAGCCGGTAAGCCGGGGGCGCAGGCGACTCCTCCCCGAAGTAGAGGGTGTCGGACCCGAAACGCACGCGGACCTGCTCCTTGATGTGGCGGTCCAGTTCGACGTCTTCCTCGATGGCGGCCTGCCCGTGATGAGCATCGAGTGTGAAGACATGGGCTCGCGGGCCATCGCCGACGCGGGCGCGATCGACGTACTGCTGGGTCAGTCGTGCGCACGAACGGCCGATGGCCACCAACTCCTGGCGTACGACTTCGTCGTGCCCGAACTCAGAGGTGCCGGTCACACCCCTCTTCCGGATTTTCATACATCCTCCGGTGTCTCAGTCAGGTCTTTCGATCGGGCAAGCGAGAAAAGCCCGGGAGGACTGAGAACTGAGACCGCAGTTTCGCGACACACGCGAGTGCAGTTGATCGCAGTCTCACCCTCCCGGAGCCACAGCGGGCACCAATTCACGGCGAAGCGTAGCGACAGCGTCTGGCGCTGTCGAATGGATATACGAGGCGTCGCCCGCAATCTGTACACAACATCGTTTGAATTCGAGATCGTTCGCCAGCGAACCCAAACGACGGCAATCGTCCACGGCCCAGAACCACGCCGGGCCCGAAGCGATCTTCGGGCCCGATGCGGGAATTGGTGGTGCTGGGCGAGCTCCGCTCGCTCACCTCGACCGACCGGTGGCGGCTGATCCTGGCTCGGGTCAGACTGCCGGTCAACTGAGGTGCCGCGGAGCCTAGCGCGCGTTCCTGGCGTCCGCCAGCCGTCTAGGCCAGTGGGCAACATGATCTACATAAGGAGTCACCGACGTGACGCGCGTCAGTCCCGCCCTCTCGAGCGCCCGCTCGTCCTCGTCGGGCGCGCGACCAGCCACAGCTGGTCGGGGCGGTGCTCGTCCATCGCGGTGCGGGCGTCGTCGACGGGGAGGTCGGGCAGCAGCTCGGGTGGCCGTGACCGCATCGCGATGCGCTGGATCTCGTGGGTGGAGGACAGGCGGTCGACCAGCCGGTCGGTGACCCCCGCGACGTAGGCGTCGTGTGTCTCGATCAGGAGGGCTGCGCGGCGGAGGCCGGGGATCCGGGTCGGGTCGATCATGGTGTCCTCGGCGCCGTCGATGTCGCAGATCACCAGCGGGGCGTCGGCGCCGACGCAGAGCTCCTGGATCGCCGAGTGGGTCGCCGTGCCGCGAACCTCGACGCGGACGCCGTTGGCCGCGGCCATCCGCGCGGTCAGCCAGCGGGCCGAGCGTCGGGTGTCGAACGCGACCACGCGCGTCTCGGGAAGCCGGCGCGCCAGGCCGACCGCGTAGTAGCCCTCAGCGGAGCCGAGGTCGATGACGACGTCCGGCGTCGCCGCGATGAGCTCCTCGGTCGCGTCGGCGACCTCGAGCTCGTAGGTGCCGGCGAGCTTGGGCAGGAGCGGTGAGACCGAGACGTCGGTCACGTAGCGCAGGCCGGCGAAGGGGCCTTGGCGCACGGTCTGGTCCGGCGAGAGGCGGCGGGCGATCTCGCGCTCACGCCGGACCGCGTCGCGGTAACGCCCACGCGTCAGCGCGAGGGCGGCATGCGCCGCAGGAATGCCGACCACGGGGACCGCGTCCTCGATCCACCAGCGCAGCTTCCTCGATCGATGAGCGGACGTGCGGTTATCGGGCATCTAAGAGCACACCGCCGGCCGACCGCACCGGTGGGGAGCTGGAGCGTAACAGTCGTCGGGTCAGCCCGCGTCGGGCACGCGAGCGCTGACGATCCAGGCTGACGCCGGCGCGACGATCTCGCCCGCCGCGGTCTGGTACTCGCCGGCGAGCGCGAGCAGGTCCTGCTCGATCAGCGGGCGGACGCGGTCGGCGTCGTCGCCGGCCAGCCGGACGGTCTCGGCGGCGGGCCCGAGCGCAAGGGCGACCTCGACGGCCTCCGCGGGGTCCTGGCCGACGAACATGTCGATGTCGACACGGCGGAACGTCATCTGCTCGAAGCCGGCGGCCTTGAGGACGTCGCCGGTCGTGTCGGCGTTGGCCATCGAGAACGGGCCCGGGCCGCAGGTCAACGCTTCGGACTCCTCGGCGTTGGGCTTGGGCACGTGGCGATCGACGACCTCCTCGGAGCGATACATCCACTCGTTGTCGAGCTTGCGCCGCCAGACGACCATGACGAGCGTGGCGCCCGGGCGCAGCGATTGGCGGACGTTGCGCATCGCTGCGACGGGGTTGGCGAAGAACATCGTCCCCATGCGTGCGAAGGCGTAGTCATAAGGGCCGCTCAGCGCCTCGGTCTGCACATCGGCAACGCGGAACTCGACGTTCTCGACGCCGGCCGCCGCCGCTTCCTCCTGGGCCGCTTCGATGAAGCGCTCGGCGGCGTCGACCCCGACGACGTGGCTCTCGGGCCCTGCGACAGACGCAAGCTGCTGCGCGGTGTCGCCGAAGCCGCAGCCGATGTCGAGGATCCGGTCACCGCTCCGCGGAGGCTGGCCGGCGATCGCGACATCACCAAACCGCTTCAGCGCCACCACGAAGATGTGCCGATACTGGCTGAAGCGGTCGAAGAGCACCGTGTTCCAGGCGGCCGTCGCCTCGTTGTTATCGACGTAGACCTTGTCAGCCATGGCACCGAATATACGCCGACCCGAGAGCCGTTCCTAGGGGCGCGGCCAGCGGTACGCTGCTTCCCGGGCACCGCCAACGCCACGACAACCTCATAAGGGGCAGACATGCCGAAGCCGACCATCGTCCTGGTTCACGGAGCATGGGCCGACGCGTCCAGCTGGAATGCCGTAGCGACCGAGCTGCAAGGTCAAGGCTTCACCGTGCTCGCCCCGACGAACCTGCTGCGAGGGGTGGCGATCGACGGGCCGTACATCTCCTCGTTCCTCGCACAGCGCACCAGCGGTCCCGTGGTCCTCGTCGGCCATTCCTACGGCGGCTTCGTCATCACCAACGCCGGAGCCGACGGTGGTGACGTGCGAGCGCTGGTCTACGTCGACGCGTTCGTCCCCGAGGAGGGCGAGAACGTGTTCCAGATCCTGGGAGGTTCCGGGTCGGCGCTGGACGTGCCCGATCCGACGACCGTGCTCGACATCGTCGGCTACCCCGGCGGACCCGACGGTGACGCGGAGGCCTTCTTGAAGCCCGACACGGTGCACAACTCGTTTGCCCAGGACTTGCCCGAAGCGGATCGCTGGCTGATCGTGGCGGGTCAGCGGCCGATCACGTTGAGTGCCAACACCACGGCGTCCGGCGCGGCGGCGTGGAAGGGCCTGCCGAGCTGGGCGGTGGTGGGCACCGAGGACCGGGTCATCCCGCCGGACACGCAACGCCACATGGCAGAACGCGCAGGCGCAACGATCAGCGAGGCGCCGGGCTCACACGTCTCGATGGTGTCGCATCCTCAGGTCACCATCGACGCGATCCTGGCCGCCGTGGCCGGTATCGGGGCCTGATCCGCGCCGCTGGCGGACATGACTGCCGCTGACGTGGCGCGTGGCGCCATGCTCAATGAGGAGGAGTTGTGGCGGGAGATGGTCCGCTGGTCGGGTGGCCTGATCCACGAGCAGGACGGGCTGCTGTTCGTCGCGGGACCCAGCAACTACCTGCGTGTTGCGATCCGGATGGACCCGGGTGTCGATGCCGCCACGACGTTGCGCCGCGCCGGGGAGTTCTTCGACGCATCCGAGGGTGGTCACATCGTGCTCGTCCGCGAGCCCGATGACATCGATCTCGCGCGCGCCGCGCGCGCCGTCGGTACGTCCCGGCGTGGACCGAGCGTCCGATGGCCCTCCACACGTCACCTGACCTGTCGCCGCTGACCGAGGACATCGACGTACGCGTCGTGTCGACGCCGGACCATGTCCTTGATTACGGAAGGGTCGTCGCCGAAGCCAACGATGACCCGGGCGAGCGCGAGCGAGCCGGCTTGCTGTTCCACGACCGCACGATCCTCGTACCGCACGTCGCGGCGCTCGTTGCGTACGTCGATGGCGCGCCGGCGTCCTGTGCGATGACGCTTGTCAGTCACGGCGTCGCCGGGGTCTTCTACGTCGCGACGGTCGAGCGTGCTCGGCGACGCGGTCTTGGCGATGCCCTGACGCGCGCCGCCGCTCGCGCCGGATTCGAGCTCGGCGCTCGTGCAGCATGGCTCGGCGCTTCTGGGATGGGTGCGGAGCTCTACCGGCGCATCGGGTTCTCGGATCTCGGCACGACCATCGTCGAATATGAGTCGCCGGCGATCGGCGAGCTCAGCGGCGCTTGAGCTTCACGTGCTTGGTGATGGTCGTCTTGTTCCCGGCGATCGTGACGATGACCGTCAGCGTCGTCGTCGTCGTCGCCGTCGTTCGGAGACCCGTGGCGCGACGGTCTCGGAACTCGATGAGTGATTCCATGTCGAGAAACTCCGACCCGCTCCGCTCACCACGTGAACGGCCCCGACAGGCGCGGCCCACGACACCAGGAGACCACCATGCCCAAGTACCTGCTCCTCAAGCACTACCGCGGCGGCCCGGAGCCGCATCATCCCTTCCCCCCGATGGACCAGTGGGCCCCCGAGGACGTGGAGGCGCACATGGCCTTCCTCAGGAACGTCAGCGAGCAGCTCAAGGAGAACGGCGAGTACGTCGGCGTGCAGGCGCTCACGCCCGCGCAGACCTGGGTGCGCTACGGCGGCCCGGACGCCGCGCCCGTCACCACCGACGGTCCGCACCCCGAGACCAGCGACCTGATTGCCGGCTGGTACATGATCGACGTCGAGTCGCGCGAGCGCGCGCTCGAGGTCGCGGCCTACGTCTCCTCCGAGCCCGGCCCTGGCGGGGGGCCGCTGTACGAGTGGATCGACGTCAGGGAGATCATGTCCGGGTCGTCCTCGGACGACTGACCCGGCGTGACCGGCGAGCCGACGCGAGGGCTGGACGAGGGCGCGCTGCGCGCTCTCGTCCCGCGGGTGCTCGCGAGCCTCGTCCGACGCGGGGAGGACTTCGACGCCGCCGAGGACGCGCTGCAGGAGGCGTTGTTGGAGGCCTTGCGGGTGTGGCCCGAGCACCCGCCGCGCGACCCGCAGGCGTGGCTGGTGACGGTCGCGACCCGTCGGCTCGTCGACGCCCGCCGCAGCGAGGCCGCGCGTCACCGGCGCGAGGAGGCCGACCACGCCGAGCCGCGGTCGGCCGGGGTGGGCGGGGCCGATTTCGGCGCCGAGGGCGATGACACCCTCTTCCTGCTCTTCTGCTGCTGTCACCCCGACCTCGCGCCCGCCTCCCAGGTCGCGCTGACCCTGCGCGCCGTCGGCGGCCTCAGTACCCGCGAGATCGCCGACGCCTTCTACGTCCCTGAGGCGACGATGGCCCAGCGGATCAGCCGGGCCAAGCGCATGATTGCTGGCCCGCCCGCCCGGCGCCTGGACCAACCCGGCGACCTCGCCGTCGTCCTGCGCGTGCTCTACCTCGTCTACACGACCGGCCATACCGGGGGACGGATCGATCTGGCCGGCGAGGCGATCCGGCTCGCCCGCCAGCTCACCCTCGCCACCGAGGAGCCGGAGGCGCGCGGGCTGCTTGCGCTGATGCTCCTCAACCACGCCCGCCTCCCGGCGCGCTTTGACGCCGAGGGCCGGATCGTCACGCTCGACCGGCAGAACCGCGGCCTGTGGGACGCCCGCGAGATCGCCGAGGGCGTGCGCGTCCTGCAGTCGGCGCTCGCCATGCAGACCGACGAACGGCGCCCCGACCGCTATCAAATCGAGGCTGCGATCGCCGCCCTGCACGACGACGCGGCAAGCGCCGAGGAGACCGACTGGCCGCAGATCCTCGCCTGGTACGACGACCTCGTCGCCCTCACCGACGACCCGGTGCACCAGGACCCCGCCGCGGTGCTCGGCCGCGCGGTCGCCGTCGGCCACGCGCTCGGCGCTGCTGCCGGGCTGCGTGAGACCGATCGGTTACATCAAGTGCTCGGCGATCGTCATCGCTGGCACGCCGTCCGCGGCCACTTGCACGAATTGGGCGGCGATCTCCCTGCCGCCGCCACGGCCTACGCGGATGCTGCCCGCCGGGCCACGGACGTCACCGAGCGCGACCACCTGGTTCGTCAGGCGGCCCGCGCACGGGCGGCCGCGCTGTGACGGGGCGGCTCAGCCCTTCGACAGGGTGATGGTGCTCTGGAGGTTGACGTCCAGCGTGCAGGTCTGGCCACCGCCGCCGCAGTCCGAACTGAAGGTGTGCTGGAAGTTGACGGGGAGCGTGACCGACGGGTCGTCGGGCAGGTTGACGCTGGGTGCCCAGGCGTCGTACCACTGCTGGTCGAACGCGTCGCCCGGTTGCGAGAGGGCCTCGGGCGGCTCGAAGAAGAACAGGCGGTAGTACGCGCAGTCGCTCCCGTCTGTCGTGTCGCTGGAGACCAGGAACGTGCCCCATCCCGGGACGCCGCCGGTCTGGACGTACCACGTCTTGGGGGCGGTTCCGGTGAGCGGGGGCGGAAAGACCGTCGTCGTGTTGTAGTACTGGTCGGGCGCGGCCGGCGGGCTGAGCGTCGCGCTGCAGGAGGGCCCGTTGTCGCGGACCGAGCTGAGCGAGCCATTGAGCCGCGAGAACGTCCACTGCGTGGCGCCGACGGCCCACCCGTCGCGCGTCGCGGTGCGCGACTCGGACCAGTCGGCGTGGAAGGTCTGCACGACCGCGCCGTTGTACAGGGTGTTGGTGGCGTCCTCTGACCCGGAGTAGGTGATGGTGATGAGCCCGGAGGGCGTCGGGGCCGGTGGCTGCGGGACGGGCGTCGTGGGCGCGGGCGTCGTCGGACCCGGCGGGGTCGGAGCGGGCGGCTGCGGGTCCGGCTTGCAGTCGCGCTGCCCGACGCCGTGGCCGACGCGGCGCAGGAGGTCCCCGACGTCGTCGATGCTGCTGTCCTTGTCGCCCGCGGTCCGGATGTGGTCGATGACCGCGCCGGTCTTGCCGTCGGTGACCGTGATGTCGACGATGGGCTTGCCGTCGGCGTCGACGGTCACCTTGCCGGTCACGACGCGGTCGGGCTGGGACTGGTCGACGGTGAGCCGCGTCTCGGTCCGGCCGTCGTCGGACCACTGCTGCTCGCGCGCACGGGCTTCGGTGACCTGCTTGGAGATGTCGAGCAGCTTCTCCTTGCTGCTCTGGCATTCGGGGAGCAGGCCCTGGACGAGCGGGTCGATCGCGTTGCCGCCGTGCATGCCAGAGCCCGTGGCGGTCGTCACGGGGATCCCGCCGATCCCGACGCTCCCGTCGCCGGTCGCGGCTGCCCGTGCCACCGCGCGCAGCGCGGCGCGCTTGGCCTTCAGCGGCGGGTCGCCCGGCAGGTCCACGGTCTGGTCGCGCTTGCCGAGCGCCACGACGTTGCTGGACAGGAACCGCGAGCGCCCGCGGCGCAGGTCGCTCGCGCGCCCGATCAAGATGTATGTGCCGGTCGGCAGCGCCAACCGGTAGCGGCCCTTCGGCGCCGCGACCGTCGCGACGATGGCGCCGGAGTTGGCGTCGACCGCGGTCACCGCGCCGAAGACGTTCTTGGCCGGCGTCGGCCACCGGCTCAGCGTGCCGTGCAGGATGGGCTTGGTCGCGGCGCCCGCGGGCGCCGCGAGCAGCGCCAGCGCTGCGAGGAGCGCGAGCAGCAGATGGCAGGAGCGGGTGATCGGCATCGCGCGGGAGCTTATGGCGCGGTGCGCCTGCGGAGGCCTATACGGACAGCCGGGGATGGCGTGCGATCGCTGGGTTCAGACGGTCGGCGGCCCGGCATGTGCCGGTGGTGCCGCTGATGGGGAACGTGCGCGGTGCCCCGATGGGTTGCTGGTCCGTCGGAGCCCGCGCATCTCATACTTGACTTTGCCGAAACGTTGGCGTTACATTGCGTTCAGCTTCGAGAAACAGCCATGTACCTGTCGTGTGCGGCAGGGGGTCGGCTGTGAAGCGGGAGGCCTAGGTCGAGCTCCGCCGGAGTCGGGTCGGCCTAGGGCACATTGCTGGAGGAGATGTTGTGGGTCTAGGAACGATGGACACGGCCGCTGACGCGGCCGTGATCGCTGGTGCGCAAATGCAGCCGCCCAACCGCGGCGCCGAGGGTGCCGCCCTGAACTTGTCTCGCCCTGCCGAGGCACAAGCTGTTTCAACGGAGGTCTCCCACTGATGGCCATCTTGCGCAAGCCGCCGACCGATGGCGCGCCGCGGCGACGCCGGCTCTCGAGGCTGCTCCTCGTCCTCGCCCTCGCCAGTGGGGCCGTCGCCCTGCTCGTCACGCCGGCGCTCGCAGCCCAGGTGCGCTCGCAGATCTCGAGCTTCGACGGCTCCGGGTCCGATGCGGGCGCGTTCGGCACCCTGGCGCGCCTTGCGATCCACGAGTCGACCGGGACCGTGTACGCGATCGACGCCAGCAGCAGCGTCGTGGACAAGTTCGACGCCAGCGGCGCCGCGCAGGACTTCTCGGCGCTGTCCACCTCGTCGCTGGACGGAAGCCACGTCACCGGCCCCGACGGTCCGGTCACCTTCAACATCTCCGCCGACTCCGACCTTGCCGTCGACAACTCGGGCACGGCCACCGACGGGCGTCTCTATGTCATGGAGGAGTTCGGCGCCACCGCCTTCGCCTTCAACGCCGACGGCACCTACATCCGCAAGATCACGCTCCCAGGGGCGGACACGTGTGGCATCGCCGTGGACTCCGGCGGACACGTGTGGATCTCTGACTACACCAGCCAACGCGTCATCGAGTACGACGCCGCCGGGGTCGCGACGGGCACCACCATCGACACCTCCGGTCAGGGCAGCCCCTGCCACATCGCCTTCGACTCCGACGACAACCTGTACGTCGCGCTCTTCGGCGGGTTGCTGGTCAAGTACGACTCCTCCGGGGCCTTCCAGGGCGTGATCGACTTCGACGGGACCTCTGCCGTTGCGGTCGATCCGGCGACCGACCACGTGTTCGCGGTCCATCGGGACCACGTCAGCGAGTACGACGCGGCCGGCGCGCCGGTCCTCACCTTCGGCCAGGACGATCTGTCGGGCGCGACGGGCATCGCCGTCCACGGCGCCACCGGCCAGGCGTACGTCTCCGACTCCGCCGACCAATCGGTGCACGTGTTCGGCGCGCCCGCCACGCTGGTCACCGTCACGACGGGCGCGGCAACCGCCCCGACGGCGTCGAGCTTGACGCTCAACGGCACGGTTGATCCGGAAGGCACGTCGGTCACCGACTGCCACTTCGCGTACGGAGCCACGATCGCCTACGGGCAATCCGTTCCGTGCGCCGAGACCGCGGGTGACATCGGCACGGGCACAGGACCGGTCTCGGTCCATGCCGACGTCAGCGGGCTGGATGCCAGCACCGACTATCACTTCAAGCTCGTCGCCGCGAACGCCGCCGGCGTCAGCGACGGCGCGGACGCGCCGTTCTCGACCGCGGGCGGCCCGACCGTGACGGGCAGCTCGATCTCTCATCTGACGTCAAGCGCCGCGACGTTCAACGCGCAGGTCAATCCGCGGGGCAGCGCCACGACCTACCACGTCGAGTACGTCGATGACGCGCATTTCCAGACCGGCGGCTTCGCCAACGCCGCCACCGTGCAGACCCCCGAGAGCGCCCCGATCGGATCCGACCTCACGGCGCACGACGTCAGTCAGGCCCTCACCGGCCTGGAGCCGAGCACGAAGTACCACGTTCGCGTCGTCGCGACCAACACGGTCCAGACCACCAACGGCTCGGACCGCCCGTTCGTCACGCTTGCGAGTGTGTCAACCACATCAGGGCTGCCGAACGGCCGTGCCTACGAGATGGTCACGCCCGCCGACAAGGGCCCGGTCGCCTACGCGGGAGACTTCATCGACAACGAGGTGCACTATCAGGTGACGCCGGACGGTAACCAGCTCGTCTACTCGCTCAGCCTGGGGCTGCCGGATGCGACCGCAGGAGGCCCCGTTCGCTACCGCGCAGATCGCGGCGCGTCGAGCTGGGTCTCCAGTCAGCTCACGCCGCCGGCGTTGATCCCCGTGCGCGACAACGCCAACGGAGACAAATCGCCGCAGACGGGCACCTATCAGTACTTCTCGCCGGATCTCTCCTGCGGGGTCGTGATGAGCATCGAGCCGTTGACGGCGGATGCGCCGCCGTCGATGGTCGCGGCCGGCAACCCCAACCTGTTTCGCCGCAACGCCGATGGCTCCTACACGGTCTTGACGAACCAGGCGCCTTCCGATCTTGACGCCACCGGGGGGATCTTCCCGTACACGGTCGAAGGAGCGGCTTCCGACTGCAGCCGAGTGGTCTTCAGCTCCAGGTACCAGTACCCGGGGGTCGGCGCGAGCGGCCTCTACGAGTGGTCAGCGGGCAGCCTCCGCAACGTGGCTGTGCTGCCTGACGGCACCGTGGCTGGCGGAGCGAGCGTGGGCTACCAGAACGACGACGGCGGCAGCAGCTGGAACGCCGTCTCCACGGATGGCACGAGGGTCTTCTTCTCGGCGACGAGCAACGCGGGCGGCGATGCCGGCACGACGGCGCTCTTCCTGCGTGAGAACGGTCAGAGCACGGTTGACGTGTCTCAGTCGAAGACGGGGACCATCACCCAGGGTGCGGCGTATCAGCTGGCCTCGAAGACGGGGGATCACGTCCTCTTCTTGGCCAACTACGGTCTGACGACCACGTCGAGCGCCGGGCCGACGACCGCCGACTGCACGCAGGTGACCAAGGCGGCGTGCGACCTCTATGACTACGACGTGCAGACCGGTGATCTCACCGATCTGTCCGCCGACGCCAACTCGGCCGATGGCAACGGCGCCACGGTCGCCGGGGTGCTCGGCGCCTCCGACGACGCCTCCAGCGTCTACTTCGCCGCCCAGGGCCAGCTCGTCTCCGAGCAGGGCAAGACGTACGCGGCCAACGCCGCCGAGCAGACCTACAACATCTACCGCGCCCACGGCACGACGACGACGTTCGTCGGCGTGCTCAACCAGAGCGACCTGGGCCATGATCGGTTCACGACGGAGAACGCGTCGGGCGCGCTGATCTCGGGTGCCAGCTTCGGGGAGTGGCGCTCGCGGGTGACGCCTGACGGCCGGAACCTGCTGTTCAGCTCGAGTGCCAACGTCGTCGGGTACGACAGCGGCGGCGTTGCCGAGGCCTACCGCTACTCGGCCGACTCCGGGCTGACGGTCTGCGTCTCCTGCCGTTCCGACGGCGAGCCTTCCGTCGGCACGCCGGCCACCGAAGATGGAGCCGCGGCGCCCCTCGAGGAGTCCGCAGGCTTGACCCGGACGCCGCTCGCCCCGCCGCGGACGCTCAGCGACGATGGCAAGCGCGTGTTCTTCACGATGCCCGACGTGCTTGCGTCTGGGGCCGTGCAGGGAGCTGTGAACGTGTACCAGTGGGAGGACGGAGTGGTCTCGCTGCTCGCGTCAGGCCCGACGTTCGTCAGTCCCATCAACCAAGGGCTGACGTTCGTCGGTGCGAGCACGAGCGGTGACGACGTCTTCATCAGGACCAACGCCCAGCTCGCGCCGTTCGACACCGACCTGCGTGCCGACATCTACGACATCCGGGTCGGTGGTGGGCTTCCGGGCCCGCCGCCGCCGGTGGTGCCTTGTGACGCGCTGACCGACAAGTGCCAAGGGTCGGGCAGCCCGGCCACGGCGCCGTCGCTGACCACGCTCTCGCCAGGTGCGAACGGGAACACCCTGCCGGCGCCGCGTGGCACGCTGAGCGTGCGACCGCTGACGGCCGCGCAGCGGACGTCGCTTGCGGCGGGCAAGACGGTGACGGCGACGGCGACGATCAACGTGCCCGGCACGATCAAGGTCGCTGGCACCAGCACGATCAAGAAGCGCAAGGTCACCGTGCTGTCGGCCAAGGCCACGGGCGTCAAGGCGGGCTCGGTCACGCTCAAGCTCAAGCTGTCGTCGACGGCTCGGCGCGAGCTGATCCGCACCCACAAGCTGACCGTCGCGCTTTCGGTCAGCTTCTCCAAGGCGGCCGATCGTGTGACGCAGACGCTGAAGCTCACTCACTCCACACGACGAGCCACCGTCTCTGTCGGTGTCAACCGAAAGGCGCGGTGACCACAACCATGCTCGAGAACTTCTTGACGTTCGCACGGCGCTCCACGTTCACAGTGATCCTGACCAGCCTGGTTGTGCTTTGTGCCGGTGCGCAGGTCGCGCAGGCGGCCTCTCCGGGGTGGAAGATCCTCGGGGCGACCGGGCCGACCAACGTGCCGTTGACCCACAGCGAGACCCAGCAGGTCGCCGTCGACGCGACCGGCGGCACCTTCACGCTGACCTTCGGCGGCCAGACCACCGACGCGATCCCGTACGACGCGACGCCGTCTGCGGTGCAGTCGGCGCTGCAGGCGGTCTCCTCGATCGGCGCTGCCGGTGGCACCGTCACCGTCGCGGGAGGTCCTGGGGACTTCGGTGGCACGAGCCCGTACACGATCGCGTTCGGTGGCAGTCTGGCCGATGAGGATGTCGCGCAGATGACCTCCGATCCCGGTCTGCTGGCCCGGTTCCTCGGAAGTCCGAGCGCGACGGTCTCGACGCCGACAGACGGTGGCGCCGGTGGCCTCAGCACGATCGCGGTCTACGCGATCAACGTGGGCGGCGTCGCCAGCTCCGGCACGGTCACGGCGACCGTGACGCTGCCGTCGGGGATCACCACGTCAGCTGTGCCCAGCGGACAGGGCTGGAGCTGCACCCCGGCGACCGCGGGGCAGAGCTCGTTCACGTGCACCAGCACGGACGCCGTGGCCCCGAGCGCGGTGGCCCGACCGATCAAGGCCCCGATCCTCCGCAGCCCCTCGACGCCGGGCACCGACACGGCGCACCTGTCGATCTCCGGCGGCGGCGCGTCCGGCTCGGCCACCTACGACGAGGCGATCACCGGCTCTTCGAGGCCCGCATCGGCCGGCGTTGCGGCGTTCGTCGCCGGCGCCTATGACGCCGATGGCAACGCCGAGACCCAGGCGGGCGCGCACCCCTACAGCGCCACCACCATGTTCCTGGTCAACACCGTGCTCGGGACCAAGGACACGGTCGTGCCCGCGGGTGACCCGCGCGACATCAAGGTGGACCTGCCGCCGGGCTTCGTCGGCAACCCGCTCGTCACGCCGCGCTGCCCGATCACCGGTGGCACGTACGAGTGCAGCACCGACACGATCGTCGGGGTGGCGGGAACCTTGCTGAACAGGTTCGGCGTGGAGACGGACATCGGCGCCCTGTTCAACGACACGCCGCCGGTCGGGAGCCCGGCCGAGTTCGCGTTCAACCAGGCCACGCTCAACGTGCCGCTGGTCGCGAGCGTGCGCAGCGGCGGGGACTACGGCGTCACGATCACCGCGCCGAACACATCGCAGGCGCCGTTCGTCATCTACGGCGCGACCGTGACGATCTGGGGCACCCCGGCCGCGGCCGCCCACGACACGCAGCGCTGCGTCATCGTCTCGCTTTGCTCGTTCTTTCCGAAGCCCAGCACCGCCGTGCCGGCGCGGCCGTTGTTGAGCAACCCGACGGATTGCCCCGCCGAGGCGCTCGCTGCGCCGGTCGTCGGCTTCAGCATCAACTCGTGGCAGAGCCCTGGGGTCTTCGACACGGTGTCGGCGGTGCAGCCGGCGGTCACGGGGTGTGACCAGGTTCCGTTCGAACCGTCGGTCTCGGTCACCCCGACCTCGTCGCTGGCGGATTCGGCGTCCGGGCTCGATGTCGACATCTCCGTGCCGCAGGACGGGCTCGCCGATCCAAGTCAGTTGGCGACGGCCTCGCTGAAGAAGGCGGTCGTGCAGTTGCCCGAGGGCGTGTCGGTCAACCCGTCGGCGGCGACCGGCCTCGACGGTTGCTCTGACGACCAGGTCGGGATCAACAGCCTCGATGCGTCGACCTGTCCGGACGGATCGAAGATCGGGACGGCGACCATCGACACGCCGCTACTGGATCAGCGGGTGACCGGGGACGTCTACCTCGGCACCCCGAAGTCGACCGATCCGACGTCGGGAGAGATGTTCCGGCTGTTCATCGTCGCCCGCAACGACCGCTACGGCGTGAGCATCAAGCTGCCCGGCAGCGCCGTGGCCGACCCGCTCACGGGTCGTCTGACGGCGACGTTCGACAACAACCCCAAGTTGCCGTTCACCGATCTGAAGGTGACGTTCAAGGGCGGTTCGCGCGGGATCCTGGCGATGCCCCAGCAGTGTCAGACCTCGGCCTCGACGGCGACGTTGACGCCGTGGAGCGGGAGCGCGGCGGTCACGCAGTCGACGGCGGTGACGGTCGGTGGCGATTGCTCGTTCGGGTTCCATCCGACGCTCGCGGCGGGGATGTCGTCGCCGGCAGCAGGTGGGAGCGGAACGTTCAGCTTCAACTTCGCTCGCACCGACGGCGAGCAATGGCTGCAAGGGCTCACTGCGCAGCTGCCGACCGGCCTGCTGGCCAGCGTCAGGGGCATCCCGCTGTGCGGGAGCGCCGACGCCGCGGCCGGCACCTGCCCGGCGGCGTCGCGGATCGGCTCGGCCGATGCGTCTGCGGGGTCGGGCGACCCGTTCGTGTTGCAGAAGAAGGGTGACGTCTACCTCACCGAGGGCTACAAGGGCTGTCCCTATGGCCTGGCGGTCCGGGTGCCCGTCGAAGCCGGGCCGTTCACGGGCGCGCTGGCATTGCCGACGATCGTCGTGCGCCAGTCGGTGTGCGTCGATCCGATCGATGCGCATGTGACGGTGACGTCGGATCCGCTGCCGACGATCGACGCCGGCATCCCGTTGCGGGTGCGGACGGTGACGGTGGCGATCGACCGGCCGGGGTTCATGCTCAACCCGACCGACTGCACGCCCAAGGCGGTCACGGGAACGCTGGGCTCGGCTCAGGGTGCGACCGCTGCGGTGAGCTCGCCGTTCGCGGCCGCCGGGTGTGGGAGTCTGGAGCTCAAGCCGAAGCTGGCGTTGTCGTTGACGGGCAAGGGGCAGACGACCGACGGCAAGCATCCGGGTGTGGATGCGGTGCTGACCCAGGCTGGTGGGCAGGCCAACCTCAAGAAGGTCGAGGTGCGGTTGCCGTTGTCGCTGGCGCTGGATCCCGACAACGCGCAGGGGCTGTGTGAGTTCGTCGATGGCTCCAAGGTGGTTCCGACGTGTCCGGCGACGAGCATCGTGGGGTCGGCGACGGCGGTCACCCCGATTCTCAACCAGCCGTTGACGGGGCCCGTGTACTTCGTCAAGAACATCAGGATCGATGCCAAGACGGGCCGGCAGATCAAGACGCTGCCCAAGCTGGTCGTCCCCCTGGTCGGCGAGAACGGGCTGCGGCTGACGTTGACGGGGACCAGCGCGGTGCCCGACAACAAGCATCTGGTCACCACGTTCGAGGCGATCCCGGATGCCCCGGTCTCGCGGTTCGAGCTCAAGGTCGACGGTGGCAAGCACGGCATCCTGGCCGTCTCCGATGCCGATGTCTGCAAGGCCACCCAGATCGCCCGCCAGCAGGTCGACGGTCAGAACGGCAAGCAGGCCGACGCCGACATCATGATGGGCACCCCATGCGGGCTAGGGGTGGTGGCCGCCAGCCACGGCGCCACGGCGCTGAAGTTGACAGTCGGCGGGATCGGGGCAGGCAAGGTCACGGTGTCGGGCAAAGGCATCAACAAGACCAGTCGGACGATCAAGAACGCCACGACGGTCAGCTTGGCGCCGAAGCTGACCGCGGCAGCCAAGCGCACGCTGGCCCGCCATCGCGACGTCAAGGTCAAGATCACGGTGACGTTCACCCCGGCGGGTGCCAAGAAGGCGATCACGGCCCATAAGACCCTGGTCATCCACGGGACCAAGGCCAAGAAGTAGCAGCGCGGGCGGGCGCCGGTCGACCGGCGCCCGCCTCGCCGACCCGCTGGACGGATTCAGGCGTGCAGGGTGGGCCGGTAGACGAGCTCTTTGATGTTGTCGTCGAGCGTCCGGCTCTCGATCAGCTCGAGGTCGAAGTCGGCGGCGCCCTGGAAGATCGGGTCCGTCCCGGTTTGTCCGGTGATCACGGGAAAGAGCGTGACCTGGACGCGGTCGACCAGACCGGCGGCCATCAGCGCGCGGTTGAGCGTCAGGCTGCCGTGTGAGCGCAGCGGCACGTCGGACTCCTCCTTGAGCCGGGCGACGACGTCGACGGCGTCACCGCTGACGACCGTCGCGTCGGGCCAGTCCAGCGGTCCTTCCAGCGTTGACGACACGACCGTGGCCGGCATGTTCCACATCCGGGTGACCCACGGGTCGCGCACCTCGGACTCCTCGGTGCTGTCGGCCAGCATGTCGGCGAACAGCCGGATCGTGTTGGCTCCGAAGACCATCCGCTGCTGCGTGTCGAACGAGGCGAGGCGGTGGTCGAGCAGCTCGGGGCCCTGCTTGCCCCAGTAGCCGCCCCAGTCGCCGCCGTCGACAGAGCCGAAGCCGTCGAGGCTGGAGAAGATGTCGAAGGTGTAGGTCGCGGCCATGATGCGCTCCTCGCTTGCGGTCGAATCGGGTCTGAACCTCAAGACGGCAAGCTGCGGCGAGACTCATCGCCCTGAACCGCTCGTGCGTCGCTGGGGGGTAGGGTCGGGTGTTATGGAGACCGAGACGCCGGCCGTTGAGACCGTGATCGCGCGCGACGCGATCGAGAACGTCTGCGCGGGCCGTCTTGACCGCATCGCGGAGTTCTATGACGAGGAGTTCGTGGACTACGTCAACGGGATGGTCTTCCGCGGCCATGACGAGGGCCGGGAGTCGATCGCGTTCTACCAGTCGCTGTTCAGCCCGCTGCGCTTCGAGGTCGACGAGCAAGTCACCGAAGGCGACCGGGTCGCCAGCCGATGGACCCTGTACGGGACCAATCGCGGCCGCCGGGTCGTGTTGCACGGCATGGTCATCAGCCGCATCCGCAACGGGCGGATCATCGAGGACCACGCGTTCTCCGACACGCTCGCCCTCCCACGCGCGCTCGGCGTCTGGCGAACCCTCGCGGTCCTGGTGGACATCGCGCGCGGGCGGGTCAAGGTGCCCAAGGGCGCCATCGGCGGATAGACCGCGCGCTCCTGCGCGTCTACGGGACCCTGACGCGACGGGTGGCCTGGTCGCTCCCAACGCCCGTGCTCCCGGCGAAGCGGGTGCTGACGGAGATGGTCGCCTTGGGGGTGTGGGCGACCCCGGAGAGCAGGATCCGCAGCTGCCAGCGACCGTTGAGGATCCGCGCTCGCTGGGTCAGGGTCTTCGATCGCCCATGCACGCGAGCGCTGAGCTTGATGCTGACGGTGCCCCGGGCCTCCTTGGCGATCGTGCCCTCGACCGTGATCGCCAGCTTGGTGCAGACCCGCCGGTGCGATCGTGCGACGGTTGCCGATCCAACGGCGCATCGCGTCCGGACGGACGTTGCGCCCAGGTGCTTGATCAGGAGGTGTGCGCGGACCGGCGGGGGCGGAGGGATCGGCGGGCCCGGATCGGTTGGCGGGCCCGGATTGGCCGGCGGGCCCGGACCGGCCGGCGGCGCCTTCTCGAAACGCGCGGTCGGCGTCGTACCGGCTCCGACCGTGACCTGGCACGCACCCGCACCCGAGCAGCCCTCCGACCAACCGGTGAACTCCGAGCCGGCGGCCGGGTGCGCGATGAGCGTCACCACGGTGCCGTCGTCGTAGGAGGCTTCGCAGGCACCGGCCGACGTCCCGCAGGCGGTGATCCCGGCCGGGCTGGAATCGACCGCTCCGGAACCGCCGCCTGTGGTGGTGACCTTCAACGCAGAGATCCTGGCCGCCAGCGCGATCGTGAGCGGTGACGAGGCCTGCGTGCCATGGCTGTCGGTCACCGTGATGGTGGGCGTGTAGGTGGCAGCTGGCTGCGGACAAGGTGCCTGCACGCACACCGCGGTCATCGGCGTGCCGGAGATCTCGCCGCTCGCCTGGTCGATCACGAGGCCCGGCGGCAGGCCGGTCGCTGACCATTGGTATGACGGGGTTCCACCGGCGGCCTGGACGACCTGGGCGTCATAGGGCGCGTCCACGGCGCCCGGCGGCAGCGCGCCGCTGGTCAGCACGAGCGGGGGCACGTCGGACTCGGGGGTGAACGTCGTGACGTCGCCGGTCGCGGTGACCGCTGCGCAGAGCGACGCCGACGCGCACGACACGCTCGTCACCCCGCCGCCTCCGCTGTAGCGCTGTATCCAATCAAGGCCCGCATTCGGCGAGGCGAAGATCCCACCGTGGCTGTCGGCGACGGCGCAGGTCGTACCCGTGCAGTCGACCGCGACGAGCCCATCCGCGCCGTCGACGGGCTGCCGGGAGGCCGTCGCCGCGCCATCGGCGTCGATCGCGAGGTGGAGGACGTCGCCGCTGCCGTCGACGGCGAGGCACGATGTCGTCGAGATGCAGGAGACGCCGCGCAGGGCGGTCGTGCCGTCGACGTTGGTCGAGGTCCATGGGGATTCGTCGGTGATCTCCTCCGTGGCGACGTAGACGTAGCCCTGGCTGCCGGCCTCCACGCAGAACGACGAGGACCGGCAGGAGACGTCCTGCAGATCACCGCCTTCGCCGGTGACGCCCGTCAGCGCCCAGCTGAAAGCAGCGGACGGATTGGAGGTGAAGCGGATGTTGCCGCCTCCCTGCGCGCTCGCGCAGAACGAGGTCGATGCGCAAGAGATGGCTCTGACGCCGAAGCCCGGGCTCAAGGACGTCAAGAAGGTACCTCCGAGCGAGGTCGCGCGGTAGATCCTGCCGCCGCCGTTGACGGTGTCGGCAGCCAGCAGGCAGAGGGTGATCGCGGGGCACTCGATCGCCCAGCTCGGGCTCGTCCCCGGGCCGCTCCACGAGCTCCACGTCGCCGCCGAGGTCGCGCTGACGTTCGTCGCGTAGAGGGCGTTGCCCTGGCTGTTGGCGGCGACGCAGGTCGTCGTCGCGGGCACGCAGGAGACGCCGTTCAAGCTGTGACCGGCGTCGATGGTCTGCGTGTGCGTCGCGTCGTAGCCGATCGGGCCGGCGGCGGCAGGACCGGCGCCGCTGAGCACTGACGCTGTCGCGGCGACGACCAAGCAAGCGATGACACGCCTGACCATTCGGTTCATGCTCCTTGTGGCGTCCACGCCATGCCCTTCCGTTCCGATCATCACACGACCCCTTCGACCTCGAAAACGCGTCGACATCCTATCGGCGCGAGACGCACGCTGCCGAGGTCCTGCGGCCTCCGGCGGCATGGCCGGAGAGATCGAGCGGTTCGTCAATGGCCGTGGCGGCGCGGCGTGCAGGTGCGGTAATGGCGTGCTTCGGTCAGGGTCTTGCCGCCGGTGAGCGTGAGCGTGATCTTGACGCTGAAACGGCCCTTCGGCAGCGAGCGCAGGTTGACGGTCGAGCGCAGGCGGCTGCCCTTGCGTACTCCGACGCTGTGTCCGTTGACGACCACGCGGGCGGAGACAACCGGGGAGCCCTTCGGCACCCGCAGGCGAATGCTGAAGCGCCGGCGGCTCACGCAGCGCTGCGCCGAGGGCAAGACGACGAGCTTGCCGATCGACAGCGCTGCCGAGTGCGGCGTCGCCTTGTGGGAGGCGGCGACCGGTGCCGGCGGCGAGGCGGCCGGCGGCGTCGCGGCGGTGGGCTGTGGCGTCGTGGTCGACGCCGCGACCGCGCACGGCGAAGGCCCGTGGTGGGCCGGGTCGATCGTCGTCGCAGCTGACATCGGGTAGGGCTGCTGGGAGGGAATGGTCCGGAAGACGTCGATTGCGTCGTCCTGGCAGGCGAGGGCGGCCGACGGTTGGTCATTGCCGATGCCGAGCGTCTGCGGCAGACCGAACGCGGTGGCGCCCGCCGCGCGGAACACGGCCCGCTCGGTGCCGGCGTTGGTGTCACCGGCGGTGTGCGAGCCGTCGTGGCCCCAGGCGATCAGCGTCTGCTCGTTGGGTGCGACGGCGACTGCCGGTCCGCTGTTGGCAGCATCCGTGTCGAGCACCGTCGGCGGCTGGGAGAATGCCTGCGTCGTCGGCGCGGTCGCCTGCTCGACCTGTGTCGTCCCCGACACGTTGCGCGTCCACGCCGCGGTGACATCTCCACTGGGGTCGACGGCCAGCGCGGCAATGCCGGCACCGGTGTCTGACAGCGCCTGGTCGGCTCCGACCGTGCCGTCGGCCGCGAGGGTCTTGGCGTGGAAGCTCTTCGGTCCGCTGGAGGTGTCTCCGTAGGCGTAGACGACCGTGGCCAAGCCCGAGTCGGCGAGCACCAGCGCCGGTGCGAACGCCGAGGCATGGATCGGGGTGAGCGGCAGCGGCGCGCCGACGGTGCCCTCCCTCGAGACCCGCGCGGCCTCGATGTGGCTCTCGATGTTCGGGTAGTTGACGACCGTGTCGTGGGTCCACGCGATGATGCCGGCGCCGGTGTGGTCGAGCGCCGGGAGGATCGTGCTGCCGTAGGTGTCGGTCTCGACCGCGGGCGGTGTCGTTCCGAGTGCGAACGGCTGGCCATGGTGGCGGTACTGCACGCGCAGGTTGCTCGCCGCGAGCGAGCCGTCGGTCCACGTGAGCAACTCGTCGCCGGCGGGGTCGACGGCGAGTCCCTCGGGGTTGCCGGGGGCGACGGTCTGGGCGTCGCTCCACGACCCGCCGGCAGGGTGGTCGGCGACTTCGACGCTGTCGACGCCTCCGGAACCGAGCGCCTCGCCCCAGACCACCGTTGCGTTGCCCGTCGCATCGATGACGGCCGTCGGGGTGTAGGCGAAGTCGCCGGGGATCGACAGCACCTTCGGCGCAGAGAACGGTCCGTCTGCGTCGCGGGTGCTGGCAACGACCTCGGTGTCGCCACCCGCGTCCTCGCTCCAGACCGCGACGGCGTCGCCCTTCGCGTCGGCGGCCACCGTCGGCCGGTAGGCGTTGGCCTCGCCCGCCCCGATGGGCGTCGCGGGCGTGAAGACCGGATCCGCGTGTGCGGTCGCGACGGTCGCGAGGAGCACGCCGGCGACGGCCACGAGCACCGATCGAGCAGAGGACGCGCTCATGCCGAGCAGCCTACCGCTGAGGGCACGCGCGATCATGCGTCAGACTAGGCCGCACACGAGGCTTCGGAGCAAGGAGACGACGATGAGCGAGAGCACCGAGACGGCGATCCTCGCGGGCGGTTGCTTCTGGGGTGTCCAGGAGCTCCTGCGCGCGCGTGACGGGGTCATCGCCACGAGGGTCGGCTACACCGGTGGGAGCAACGACCACCCGACCTACCGCAACCATCCCGGGCACGCCGAGGCGGTCGAGATCGTCTTCGACCCCGAGCGCATCTCCTACCGCGACATCCTGGAGTTCTTCTTCCAGATCCACGACCCGACGACCAAGGACCGTCAGGGCAACGACCTCGGCTCGAGCTACCGGTCCGAGATCTTCTACCTCAGCGACGAGCAGCGTCGGGTCGCGCAGGACACGATCGCCGACGTCGACGCCTCGGGCCTGTGGCCCGGCAAGGTCGTGACCGCGGTCAGCGAGGCTGTCCCGTTCTGGGAGGCCGAGGCCGAGCACCAGGACTACCTCCAGAACTTCCCCACCGGGTACACCTGCCACTTCCCGCGGCCGGGCTGGAAACTGCCGCACCGCGAGCCCGCCGCCTGACGACGGGGCTTGCTCCCCGACGGTCGCACGTGGGCCGTTCTCAGATGGTGAGGACGTGTGCGGTGGCGGGGTCGACGTGGCCGGCGAGGACGGCGAGGTAGGCGGTCTGCACGGCGTCGAAGCCCTCGCCCTCGATCGGCTCCAGCCAGCCGGCGACCCACTCGCGGAACGGATGCCACGCCGCGGCGACGCGGTCGTTGAGGCCGGCCGGACCCCAGTCCGTGCCACGCTTGGTGATGCGATCGGGCGCGAAGAAGAACTGCGGCGCCGGGCCCGGAAGGCCCGTCGCGCCGGGCGCCAGCTCCTCCCAGTGGGTCGCACCGACGACGACGCTCGCGACGAGCGCGTCGCCGAAGTGGGAGTGGACGGCGAGCCGGACCTCAGCGTCGCCCGCCACGTCGACGAACGTCGCCGGGCCGGCGTCGAGCCCGCCGACCTCGTCGTAGGCCACGACGTGGGTGTAGATCCCGAGGCCCTCGACAAACGCGCGGCTGCGGCTCGACGTCAACCCGATGATCTCGACGCCCGACCGCTGGGCCAGCAGGAACGCCGCGGCCAGCGATGTCTTGCTCGACGCGCTGGAGATGAGGATCGGGCCTGCATCGGTGCGGCCGTCGTCGTCCAGGGTGTCATCGATCAAGAACGACGTGTAGAACAACGGGCGCAGCAGCATCTGCAGCGCCTCGGTGTCGTCGGTGTAGAACGGATCCGTGGGGGTGCTCAGGTAACGCTGGTAGGCCGACGGCAGCGGCTTGCGATGCGGCGCGGCGTCGACGAAGCCGTGCTCGTCGGCGCCGGCCGGCGTCACGACCAGGTGCGTCGAGGGCGGCAGGTAGCCGTAGACGCGCGTACCCTCCTGGACTCCCTCGGCCCGGCTCGACGCGACCTCCGCGAAGCCCCACATCGGCACGTGGCCCCAGCCGTCCTGCGCGGGGAAGAAGTCCCAGTAGCGCATGCCGTCGCCGAACACCGCGTAGGTGATGTTGTTGGCGGTCAGGCCGAACCGCTGCACCCGTAGCAGCGCCTGACCCTCCTCGAGCTCCGGCGTGGCGGACTGCGCCACGCGGCAGGTCCGCAGGTCGTCTCGGCGGACCAGGAAATCGCTCATGAGGCGAAGCCTAACCGCGCCCCGAGACCACGAAGTCAGACGCTCAGACGCACAGCGATGTCGGTGTGCTTGGCGGAGGGGGTCAGGCCGCCGTCGTCAGCCGATGACGACGGCGGTCTTGACCACCGTCTTGCCGCGCTTGAGCGTCAGCGTCGAGTAGCGGCCCGGCGCGATGTGGCGCGCCGGCGTGAGCAGGAGCTGCGTCACGTCCTTGGAGACCCGCGCGGTCCCGGAGCCGTAGTTGGCGTTGCGGTTGACGAGCGTCGCGATCTGCAGGTGCCCGCCGGGCAGCGTCGCTCCGGCTGGCACGTTGACGATCCGGCAGCGCAGCGCCGCGTGGCGGTGCAGCAGGCCGGGGTGGCAGGTGGCGAGGACCATCGGGGTCGCGGCCTTGGCCGCGGGCGTCACGGGAGTCGCCGCCGCCGGCGCCGGCGTCGCGGCGACCGCCGCCGCCGGGGCGACCGAGGCGACCGCCGCCGGCGCGTCCGGCGCGTCCGGCGCGTTCGGCGTGTCGACGACCGACGTCCCGCTCAGCGGGATCGCCAGCGGCCCGGCCGGGTCGTCGGTCGGAACGGTCAGCGTCGCTGAGCGTGCCCCGGTGTCGGTGGGCGCGAAGAAGACCGCGACCCGGCAGCTCACGGTCCAGTCGTCGCAGGTCGACTGGCCAAGGAGGAAGTCGTCGGCGTCGGGCCCGGTGACCGTCATCTCACCAGTGACGATGAACGGCCCGGCGCCGTGGTCGACCAGCGTCAGCCAGTGCGCCGCGACCGTGCCCAGCCGCTGGTGGTCGCCGAAGTCCGGCGCGCCTTCGTAGGCCACGGCCGGCAGGCCGGCGGAGATCGCGACGTGGCCGCCGGCGTACCCGGTCTCGGTGCCGATCGCGCCGTTGGCGACGTCGGGGCTCACGTAGCTGGAGCCGGCGCCACCGCCGCTCTCGTCGCTGCCGCCGCCCCCGCCGCCGAAGTACCCGCCGCCGCCTCCGCCGCCGCTGACGCTCAGGCTGCTGGCCGTGCCCGCGCCGCCCTGGGCGCCCACGCCCGGGTGACCGTCGCCGCCGCCCAGCCCCGGGCCCATCAACGTGCCCGGCTGGCCGGGCGAGGGGCCGAAGCCGGCCGCCGCGACGAGGCCGCCCGCGCCGCCTTCGTTGTTATAGGACGCGCGCCCGCCGGCGCCGCCGGCCACCAGGATGCGCGACGCCAGCGAGGTCGGGTCCATCACGTCGGCCTGGCCGCTGATCAGCCGGACGTCCGAGGCGCCGCCGCCGCCGCTGGCGTAGTAGTCCCCGCCGGCGCCGCCGCCGTTCCAGGCGCCGTCCGAGCTGATGGTGCCCGCGACCTCGACGTACAGGTGCTCGCCGGGCGTGACCGCGTAGTCGCCCGAGACGTTGGCGCCGTGCTGGCTGTAGGACATCCCGCCGATGGCGTCGATGTGGACCGAGGTCGTCGACAGCGGGACGGTGTACACCGCCTCGGCCCCGGGGGTGCTGAAGTTGGTGACCTGCGGGAAGCCGGTCGCGTGCGCCGCCGGGGCGGCGAGCAGGAGCGCGCCGAGGACGGCGAGCGGGACCGAGGAGCGTCGGGGCATGATGTCCCGGTCGATCGGCCATCCGCGTGTCCGCCTTGAGACCCGCCAGACGGGTCCAGCCTTCGTCGGGGCTCGTAGGCGACCGCCCTAGGTTGCGTTTCGCTCGAACCCGTCCAACGAGCGATGAGTTCCCGCGAGAGGGCGGGTCTCTACCGTCATGAGCGAGAGAAAAGTCGTCCTCAAGATGGTCCTGTCCCTCGACGGTTTTGCCACGTCCCTCGACGGGACCCATGAATGGATGTTCGAGTGGTTTGGCGACGACTCGAGCGAGCGGAGCCTCCGGGCGCTCCAGGAGGCCGGCGTCCACGCGATGGGCCGCCGCAGCTACGAGATCATGGGCCCGCACTGGGCCGCGTCGGAGGGGCCGATCGCAACGGCGATGAACGACAAGCCGAAGGCCGTCTTCTCACACACCCTCGAGAAGGCGGAATGGGGACCGGCCGAGATCTTCGGCGACGTCAGCGCGGGCATCGCGGACCTGAAGGCCCGGGACGACGAAGGCACGATCCTGGTCCATGGTGGTCCCGACTTCGCCAAGTCGCTGACGCGCCTGGGCCTCGTCGACGAGTTCCAGCTGTCGACGGTCCCGATCGCGATCGGTGCGGGCCGCAGCCCATTTGCGGACCTCAAGGAGCACCTGAAGCTCGAGGTCGTCGATGAGCAACGCTTCCGAAGCGGAGCCCTCGCGCAGGTCCTGGTGCCGAGGTAGCTCGGGCCGTCCGCGCCGTACGCCACCCACATCCGCTACCAGAGGGCGATCGGGACCTCGCCGAGGTAGCGCGTGTCCTTGGTCAGCACGACGGCGTGCTGGCCGAAGCCGCCCTCCTTCTTCACGACGGCGAGCATGTCCTTGATCATCTGCTCGGTGGAGACGCCCTTGGGGGCGACGAACTTGGCGATGCGCTGCAGGAACGGGATGCCGACGTCCTCAGGCAGGAACGGCAGGCCGAACTTCGGCAGCAGGAAGCCGGCGTGGGCGGCGTCGGCGTCGTCCATGATCAGCGTCGCGCCGTGCTCGGCGAGGTCGGTGGTCACGCCCGCCGCGCGGGCCTTGACGTTGCGATCGACGTAGCGGCGCATCACGAAGTCGCGCTCGGCGGCGTCCAGCGGCCCGAGGATCGGCTTGCCCGCCGCGTCGCGGCCCAGGACCTTCGCCATGCCGACCGCCGGGCCACGGCTTGTCGTCGAGCGGGACGTCGCCCTCCTTGCCGATCAGCTTCTTCAGCTGGGAGGTTTCCAGTTGATGTAGGTCTTCGTGAAATCGCGAACCGCTTCCTCTGCGGTAGTGGCAGACGGCGGCTGTGAGGCGGAGGGTGCGGATCGGGAGTCCAGTGTATTGACGTGTCCTCCGTCGCTGTGTAGGTTCATCATCGCTCAGCACTAGTGATTGGAGTCTTAGCTACACAGAACTTACTTATTCTTAGTGTATGTCGTAGCGAACGAGACCCTTGACGCTGAGCGATTTGCCAACGAATTGATGGAGGCCAGTTGTCTCACAATGCAAGGTGGTTCCCGGACCACGGCAAGCACGCCCAGCGACTGCGGGTGGGCGTGCTAGCGACGTTTCTCATGGTGTTGCTCGTTGCCTGCACGGCGCGCGCTGAGCTTGCCTCGGCTTACCTGGCGCCGCCGCCCGGAAAGCCGCCGGCCGGATGGATTTCGCCCGAGGTCGGGACGCCAGCGCCGCCCGGCGTTGACTACAGCGCGTACGCTGACGCTCACCTAAGCCTGGTGGCGCCACCCAGGTCTCCGGGTCAGATGCAGACAAATGCTGTCCAATCGACGCGCGTATGCAGCATCGCGGACGGAACGTTGCCGCAGAACCAGCGGTTTGCAACGATCCGCAACATCCCTGGCGGCCTGGTGGTGGGGAATTGCCGTGGAGGTTCCACCGTCTATCAACACGGACAAGACGGCAACGCCGCGTGGGGCTTTGACTTCGTCAGCGAGTTCAACAATTGCGGATGGCTGCTGTACTCGAACAGCCCTCTCGCCAACAACAACCCCAACAACCACTGCCTGAACAGTCCGACGAATCCGGCGCTGTCGTCGTTCATGTACTACAGCAACTGCCCACCGTCAAGCTGCAGTGACGGCAGCCCAGCGCACCTAGCGACAAACTGTCAAGCCTACGCTAACGTCAACCCTGGGGTGCCGCACAGTGCCCCGGCAAGTCCGACGTGGGTGCATGCTGCGGGCGAGCTGTTGCTTTGGCGATACACAACGGCTGACGGCCTGTGGGTCATGGCACGACATCCTCAGATCGCGTCGGGAGACGGCAACTGGCTGTTCTACTCGAGCAGCTGCTTCGCAGGCACCTCTGATCAATTCATCACGCTGAATCCTTACACCGTGACCTGGTACCGTGGGTCGCCCGCGTAGGGCTCCAACAATCGGTTTGGGGCGCGCGGCAGCTTTGCTG